>CAZZKD010000150.1:0-17716 GCA_964655095.1 uncultured Thermocrinis sp. | reverse complement strand
GTATTTTATCATTCAGATTAAGTCAAGCAATACCCAGCTACCCAATGAATTGGATTTTTATTACAAGATAAACGAAGATGTGATAAGATGGTTAAACTTCCAAGTGAGCGAAAAGGAGGTATCCACCCATGCTTAACAAAGTGATCATAATAGGTAGTTTGGTGAGGGATCCTTCAATAATTTACCTGCCTTCTGGCACACAAGTTGCTGAGTTCTCCATAGCTTACAACAGAAGATTCAAGATTAGGGACGAATGGAGAGAAGAAACACACTTTTTTGATGTAAGAGCCTACGGTAGGTTGGCGGAGGGTCTTAGCACAAGGCTTTTCAGAGGCTATACAGTGGTAATAGAAGGAAGACTTTCTCAGGATAAATGGACGGATAAAGAAGGGAAAAACCAAAGCAAGGTTAGAATAGTGGCAGAAGCTGTTAGGATTGTAAGAAAACCAAAAATGGAAGAACCAATAGAAGAAGAGGTTTTGCCTAAGGATATGGAGCAAGGTTTTGAGGAGAGTCCTTTCCCTTCCGAAGAGGATGAGCTACCATTTTAAGGAGGTTTTCAGATGGAGATAAAGAAGGCTGCAAAAAAGAGTTGTTATTTTTGTGAAAAAGGGAAAGATCCATCATACAAAAATTACGAAGAGCTTGTCAGGTTTATCTCCGAAAGGGGTAAAATAATAGGTAGAAGGCAAACGGGTATATGTCCCAAACACCAGCGTATGCTAGCCAGAGAGATAAAAAGGGCAAGGCAGTTGGGTCTAATTCCTTACTTGATCATCTGAGGAGGTAAAAAAATGAAAGTAGTACTTCTTAAGGAATTGGAAGGATATGGGAGTATAGGAAGCGTGATAAACGTAAAGGATGGATTTGCGCGTAACTATCTGATACCCAGGGGTATAGCTCTCCCAGCCACAGAATCAAACCTGAAACATGTCAACAGCATAATAACCCAAAAGCTTAGAAAATTACAAAAGGAAAAGGAAAGGGCTCGGGATTTGGCAAAGAAAATAGAAGGACTTATTTTGGAAATAAAGCATCCAGTGGGGGAAAAAGGAAAACTTTATGGTTCGGTAACAAGCTCAGAGATTTCAAAAGCTCTTAGCGAGAAAGGGTTTGAAATAGATAAGAAAAGAATAGTGGTTAATAGGCCAATAAGAGATGTGGGAATACACACAGTGCAAATAAGACTACATCCTGAGGTTGAGGTTCAGATAAAAGTTGACGTGCAACCCCAGAAGTAGGTTTTATATTTAAAAGCATGAGAAATGTATTAGTAAAGGATAGTTTTCTAAGTAGGCAAGGTTTTTGGTTATTCCTAGCCTTTGGGCTTATGCTCTCCGTTCTACTTTCCTTTCTTCCCTACGATAATACTTTTTGGTATAAATCCGCTACAATACTTTACGGGCTTTCCATCCTATTATATCTTTCTGTGTTCCTAACAAAGGAGGGTTTACTGTACCACGCATCAAGTGTTACACTTTTCTTAGGCTTACTTTTGAACTTAACCGGTATGATAAGGAGAAGCATACAGACTTATGAAATGGGTGCTTTTCATCCACCATGGTCCAATCTGTTTGAGGCTTTAACCTTTTGGAGCTTTGTAACGGGTGCGATTTATTTAATCATAGAAAGAAAATACGGTGTAAAGCTCTTAGGTTTGTTTGTACTACCAGTTGTATTTGGATTGTCTCTTTTTGCCATCCTAAAAGCAAATGCAGAGATAGTGCCTTTAATGCCAGCTTTGAGAAGCTATTGGCTCTACCTGCACGTTATAACTGCCTTTGTTGGTTATGCAGGTTTTACCGTTGCCTTTGGCGGTGCTGTTCTTTACCTGCTAAAAGAAAAATACCCAAGTTTAAGCTTCTTGCCTTCTTTGGATATTCTGGATGAAATCGCTTACAAATCGGTAGTTATAGTATTTCCCATATGGACCGCATCAATTATCCTTGGTGCTGCCTGGGCTAACGAGGCTTGGGGTGGTTACTGGAGCTGGGACCCTAAGGAAGTTTGGTCTCTTATAGTTTGGCTCTTCTTCGGTGCATACCTACACACAAGGCAGATGCTTGGCTGGAGAGGAACCAGAAGCGCATGGATACTTACTTTTGGGTTTATAAGTGTGTTGATCTGTTTCTTTGCAATAAACCTTTTCTTCCCAGGGCTTCATAGCTACGCCACAGATTAGGAAAATTCTCCTACAATAACCTCCGACTCTTCTCTTGCCTTTTTCATTGCTGATTGAACCTTTTCCGGCGTAGTATCTAAAATTTTAGCAATTTTCTCTATAAACTTAGGGTTTGTGGTATCCTCCAGCAGCTCAACGAGTGAGAGTATAAAGCTTATCTCGTTGGATTTCCTCTCAAAGGCGTCCTGGATATCTTTGTCTAGCCCCAACTCTGAAGCCACATCCTTCGGCTCACGTCCAAAGATTTCACGAGATAAAGAGAACAAACCAGCTATGTGAGCTTTTCTTTCTAGGTCTGGGGAATACATTTCCGCCAACTTCTCCGATAGACATGCCCTGTAAAGAGCTCTCTGCCAATATTCCTTTTCCTTCCCCTCTGCAAACATCTCGGAAAGGGCAAGAATTATGGCAAATTTAACTATATTATCAAAACCCACATAAACTATTGCTTCTTCTAAGGTGCTTATTTTTCTTACTTTGGGGAACAAGGCAGAGTTGGCAAACTTTAAGAATTTGTATGCCGCCCCTACGTCTCGCTCCAGTATATAGGCTATTTGTTTTAAATCACCTTCTTTTAGCGCCTTGTAGAGTTTGAGCAGGGTGCTCTTAAGATAAGATATAACCCTTGTATCTTTCAAAAGAATTGGAACTGACAAGTAAATACCTTGGAAGTAGTCAAAACCAATCTCTTTTGCTATTTTGTAGTCTTCTTCAGTCTCTATTTTTTTGGCTACAGTACCCTTTTTTAAACTCTTGAGTATGGATATTACTTCCTTCAACTCCGTCAGATCGTAAGGATTGTTCTTGATATCTATCTTGACAAAATGGGCTTTGTTTAAAATTGGCAGATAATCTATCCTTTCAAACCCAAAATCGTCTATACAAAACTTAAAGCCCCTTTTAAGTAAGATGTCTATAGCTTCGTATGTTTGGTTTGTTATACTCTTGTTTTCCACCAGTTCTATACCTATTTGCTCTGGTGATATGAGGTCAAACATAGAAGCTTCTAAAAATATGGCGGGAACGTTCACAAAGACTAACTTTCCTCCGCCCACCTTGTCTATACCTAATTCCACAAGTAGATTTATCGCAATACTGGTGGCATTTAATGGATCCAGGTTTTGAGGATATCTTTCCGTCTCCTCATCCTGCAAAAATACCTCCCAGAAGACAATATTTTTGTGCCTATCGTATATAGCTTGCCTGCTTAAAAGGTACATAAATAAGAGTATAAACTACTTTAGTATATCCTTGTATATTTCCTCCTCAGAGGGAGCATCTGCCAGAAACTTTGTCTTTGAAGCATAATACATAACTGGTATAAGCACTAAAGTAAGGGTAGTAGATCCTATTGTTCCAAAGATCAAGGATATTGCAAGGCCGTTGAAAATTGGATCAAAGATGATAACAAAGGATCCCACTATTATGGCTATGGCAGTAAGTAGTATGGGCCTTGTTCTGACTACTCCTGCCTCTACAACAGCTAAGTGAGGGGGTATGCCTTCTCTTATCCTCTCCTCTGCAAAATCTACAAGTAGAATAGAGTTTCTAACTATTATTCCTGCAAGGGCTATAAAACCTATCATAGAAGTGGCAGTAAAGTATGCGCCCATTAGCAGATGGCCTGGGATAATACCAACCAAGGTTAAAGGTATGGGAGCCATTATAATGCCCGGTATTTTAAAGTCTTTAAACCATCCAAGAATGAGAACGTACATAACAAACAAAGCCACTCCAAAGGCAAGTCCTAAATCCCTAAAGACTTCCAAAGTAATGTGCATCTCCCCGTCCCACTTAATATATATGCTGTCCTCTATAAGTGGCAGGCTCATCCACAGCTCCTGAAGTTTTCCGTATAGAGTTGACAGAGAAAGCACATCTTTTCTAACATCTAATATACCGTAGAAGGGCGCTTCTTCCCTTCCTGCTACGTCTCCTATTACATAGATCACCCTTCTCAGGTTCTTGCGGTATATATCTTGAGGTGCTTCAACTTCCTTGATTTCCATCAGTTCAGAAAGGGGAACAAGCTTTCCATCCCTTGTAGGTATTTTTAAGGTCAGCAGTAAATCCAGCGTTCTGTACTTTTCGTCCAGTTTAACAACTATATGTGTATGCTCTGTGTCTGTGTTCTGAAGAAGCCCCACGCTGTATCCACTGATAAGAGCGGTTAACGTATGTACCAGCTCTTCCTTTGTTAAACCTGCAAGTTTAAGGGTATCTTCCTTAGCTTTTAATACGATCATTTTGTGTGGGGTTTTAAGGTAAATTCCCTCATCGGTTATAGAATTGGATTTTTTAAATATTTCCAGCACTTTTAGAGCTATTTCTTCCTGAACTTTCAGATCGGGACCATAAACCTCAGCTACTATGGGTGAAAGCACTGGAGGACCTGGGGGCACCTCCACCACTGCCACATACTTTACACCATACTTTTTTGCTATCTCATGAATCGCTGGTCTTATCTTTTTGGCAAGGTCATGAGACTGGTCTTTTCTGAGTGTTTTATCCACTAAGTTAATCTGGATGTCCGCCAAGTTGGGATTTTGCCTTAGGTAGTAGTGTCTCACAAGCCCGTTGAAGTTGAAAGGAGAGGAGGTACCTACGTATATCTGATAGTTTGCAACTATACTCTGTTTGGATATGTAATCCCCTATAGCCTTTGCCACTTCCAGAGTTTTCTCTTTGGGAGTGCCCTCTGGCATGTCTATAACTACCTGCAGCTCGCTTTTGTTATCGTAAGGTAACATCTTAACCACAACAGCTTTTGTCAAAAGTAATCCCATGGATATAGCCATCAAACCCAAGGTAAAGCCGTAGAAGGCATATCTTTTAGGTTTGCTAGCCAGCAGAGGGGTTATCATTTTGGCATAGAACTTCCAAAATTTTGTATCTTTCAGGTTTACTTCTTTGTGCTCTTTTTTGTCAAATTGACTTTTCAGAAATATATAGCCAGCCCAAGGGGTAATGATAAAGGCAACCAGCAGAGAAAAGAACATAGCCACCGACGCATTTATAGGTATGGGTCTCATGTAAGGGCCCATCAAACCGGTGACAAAAGCCATGGGCATTAGGGCGGCTATAACGGTAAAGGTAGCTAATATAGTTGGATTTCCTACTTCATCGGTAGCCCTAACTATGGCTTCCCTTGGATACTTTGCTAGTTTTAGCTCAAACCACCTGTGGATGTTCTCAACCACCACTATTGCATCATCCACAAGAATACCAATGGCGAATATCAGCGCGAAGAGTGTAACCCTGTTTAAGGTAAAGCCAAGCATTTCGCTTATGAAAAGGGCTAAGGCAAGGGTAACTGGTACTGCGATGCCAACTACGATAGACTCTTTAAAGCCTAGGGCAACTGCCATTAAAAGTACTACAGAGGCGGTGGCAATGAATAGTTTTTTAAGCAGATCATCCGATTTTTCCTTTGCAGTCTTACCGTAATTTCTGGTTACTTCTATGTTTAGATCCTTTGGAAGCTTGTCATTTTTCAAGTGCTCCACCAGTTTGAGAACTTGATTTGCCACGTCTATGGCATTGGTTCCTTTTCTTTTGGAAATAGCTATGGTAACCCCAGGATAAAGCTCCCCCGGTTTTACACCACCGACGCCCGCTGTTGGACCAAAACCCATAAGAACGTAATCCCTTGCTTCGGAGGGCCCATCTATAACCTGCGCCACGTCTTTAAGATAAACAGGTCTTCCTTGATTTATACCAATTAATACGTTCTCCACATCTTTTTTAAACTCAAAGAAAACACCAGTTCTTACCTTATATTCGTAGTTGTTTTTTAGAAGGCTTCCACTGAGCATCTGAACGTTGGCGGTTTTTAACACGTTAGCTACATGTAAGGGTGATACCCTGTAATACTCTAACTTTTTGGGATCTAAGATGATTCTTATCTCCCTTGGTGTGCCACCAACTATGAACACGTCAGCCACGTTCTCTATCTTCTTTATCTCATTCTCAAGGCTCGCTGCCATGCGCCTTAGGTCATACCAGTCGTAGTTTTTACCCCAAAGGGTTAGAGTTAGTATTGGCACATCGTCTATAGACTTTGGTTTTATGAGGGGTGGTAGGACCACTCCAGGAGGAGCAAGGTCCATTGCGGACATCATCTTCGTGTTTAAATCTACTAGAGCCTTTACCGGATCTGTGCCCACGTAGAATCTAGCGGTTACTACCGCCATACCTTCGGTGGCATAGGAATATATGTATTCAATGTCCTTTAGTTCCCAGAGTTTCTTTTCTAAAGGTGTTACAACCCTTCTTTCTACCTCTTCGGGAGTGGCCCCAGGGTAAGTGAGCATAATGTCTATCATGGGCACCACTATCTGCGGCTCTTCTTCTTTTGGTGTGGTGATGATGGCAAATAAACCTAAGGCTAAGGATACAATTATCAAAATGGGGGTTAGTTTGGAATCTATAAAGTAATTGGCTAACCTACCAGCAAAGCCATACATTTTCAACCTCCAACCCTACAGCCCTCGCAAGCCTTTTCAACACCACCTACCACGACCCTTTCACCCTCTTTAAGACCACTTATCACCTCCACCTTATCTCCTACCTCCTCTCCAAGCTTTACAAATCTTAGCTCTAAAGTACTATCTTCTCTAACAACCCAAACTCCAACAAAGTCAAAACGTCTAACCAATGCGCTCTTTGGAATCAAAAGCACGTTCTTTGTTTCTGGAATAAGAACTTTTGTCAGCATACCACTTCTTAGACCATCGGAGGATACAGCCAACTTTACCCTAAAGGTTCTGTTTGTAAGATCTATTGAGTCAGACTTTTCTATCACTTTGCCTTCAAAAATCTTATCTCCCGCGACCACTTTAAGTATATCTCCCACTTTTATCCTCTCTATGAATCTTTCTGGCAAGTGGGCTTCTACTTTGTAGGGTTTGCCCTCAAGGACAATCAAAGGCTGGCCAGGAACAGCTAGATCTCCCACATCTACCATCTTAGAAACCACGCATCCATAGAAAGGCGCGGTTATGTTTGCGTAGGACAGATTGGAAGCAACCGCATTCTTCTGAAATTCTACCGCTTTTATACCTGCCATTGCCTGATTGAGCTGAGCTTCTGCAGATTCAAATTGTGCTTTTATCTGGTCAAACTCCTGCTGGGTTATAGCCCCTTCCTTCAAAAGCTTGGAGTATCTATCGTAGGTCTTTTTGACTGCATTGTAATTTGCCAAAGCTGACCTATAAGCAAAATCCGCCTGTTCTTTCTGCTTTTCAAGAGCCTGCACCTGAGATTGCACCTCTGAGGCATCTATCCTCACCAACAAGCTTCCTTTGCCTACGCAATCCCCTTCCTTTACGTTAACGCTTATCACAGTGCCCATTAGCTTGGTTGAAATTTCCGCTCGTTTATCCGCCACAACAGTAGCCAAGTAGGCGCTCTCTCCCTGTGCCAGCCTTTCCACTTTACCGATTTCCAAACCCTGAACTACCTTTTCTTCCTGCTTTACTTCTTTTGTGAGGATCCTTTTAGAAAAGAAACCACCAAGCCACAAAATGCCCAGTATTAAAACCAAAGCAAATAGAGCATACCTTATATAACTTCTCATCTTCTACCCTCCAAGATTGTTCCCATTGAGTAATCTAATTGAATTACTGCCTTCCAACAATCTACCATTGCCTTGAGCTCTTCAAACCTTGCCATATCTAACTGAGTTTGGGCATCCAACAGATCTACCATACGGGCTAAGCCATTTCTGTATCTTGTTTCCATAACCCTTACCACTTCCCTACTTGCCTTCACTCTCTCCCTTGCAGAAGCTAAGGCGTTTAAAGTTTTTTCATAATCCGCTTTGGACTTTTCTAACTCAAAAGCAATAAGATCTTTTAAACCTTCAACTCTCTCTTCTAATGCCCTTTTCCTTTCAAGATGAGTTTTTGCTCTGTTGAAAGTACTAAGGCCTGTGTCAAAGGCCCAAGAAAGACCAATGGTAAGCATGTATCCCTTACCGTTTGCACCAAGGGGATAATCTTTAGAGTTTAGAAAATAAAAAGCTCCTGCATGTATGTTTGGAAGGTTGTTTGCCATCTCCAGCCTGTAATATTCGTCAAAAAGTTTTGCCCTTCTTTGCATGGCTTTCAGATCTTCCCTCTTTTGAAAGGCTGTTCCAACAAGGTTTTTTATATCAACTGTAGGACATTCCGTTATATCCTCTACTTCAAAATCTCCAAGAGAAGTACCTACAATAAGTTCTAGAGCCTTTTTAGCAATTCCGTAATCCTTTTTAGCTCCATCAAGCCTTTCCTTTGCCTGCTCCACATAAACTTTTACCCTAAATACATCCGAAAGCAAAGCCATACCCACCTCATACATTTGCTGGGCTAACCTTTGATGTTCCAAAGCTTCTTTTAGGGATTGCTCCAATACCTTGATAGCAGTTTTAGCAAGGGATGCGTCCAAATAAGCTTGATAAACCTTCAAGGCCACCTCTTCTTTCTTGCGTGCGTATTCGCTTTCAAGAACGGAAAGATTTATAGTTGCAATTTTTTCTGCTGCCCGAAGTTTTCCGCCAAGCCATATAGGCACTTCCAAACCTATTTTTGTCTCAAAGTTATTTATTGCTTTTGGATTGTTCAGCCTTCCTGGATCAAAGTCTTGCAGGGTTATACGTTCCTGATTTAGCCTACTCATAAAGGCATAGGCGGGTATATCCGTTCTTGTGAAGCTTTCCTCAAACTTTAGACGCGGAAAGTAAGCTCCTTTTGCAGACTTTAGTTCAAGCTTCGAAGCCTCTATTTCCCTCTGTAAAGCCTTTAACTCTTTGTTGTTTTCTAATGCAAGCTTGACAGCATCTTCCACCCTAAGCTCTCCAGCCCAAAGCAGGCTGAAGGTTAGCAAGAGGATTATTAACATAGTAATATTATTATATTCTAAATTTCTTATTCTGCAAGGCTTCCAAAACTCTCTCAAGACGCATCCCCCTTGACCCCTTTAAAAGAACTACAGCCTCTACATACAAAAATCCTTCTAAACACTCCACCAATGAAACTATATCCGCAAAATACTGAGCTTTGCAACCCATACTAATGCACTCCTCCCAGGCAAATCTCATCTGCTCCCCATAGAAGAGAGAGAAATTTATACCAAGCTGATGACATAACTTTCCCACCTCTCTGTGATACCTTGGAGAATCCTCTCCTAACTCCAGCATATCTCCTAAGACTGCTACTTTAAAACCTTCAAACTTTGAAAGGGTCTGTAAGGCTTTTTTAACCGATGGTGGGTTGGCATTGTAAGAGTCGTCTATCACAAACCATTTACCAAGCTGATAGGTCTTGAACCTGCCTTCTACAGGATGGAAGTTCTTAAGATAGTCTTTAAAGCTTTTCCAATTAAGACCAATACTTTCGAGCACTGCAAAGCTACAAAGGGCATTCTCCACTACGGCTAAGCTTGGAATTGGAATAAACACCTCTTCCCCCCTTACTCTAAAAAAAACTCCTTCTTTGTTTATGCGCACATTTTCGGCAAAAAAATCGGAACCTTCCCCAAAGGTTATTTTGTTTGGGATTTCATAGCAGTGGGATACATAATGAGGGCAGATACCAAAATGATCCTGATCCATATCTTTAAAGACCTCACCGTTCCCCATAACCACATCGTCTAAGCAACCAAAGGTCTCCAAATGCTCCTCCCCTATAGCGGTGATTACTCTTACATGAGGTTTTACTAGATCAACAAGCTTTGCCACATCTCCTTTCTGGCTTGCCCCTAACTCCACCACCCAAAACTGACAGTCCTCGTCAAAGTTTGCCATAGACAGAGGGACACCTATCTGAGAGTTTAGATTCTTTGGTGTTTTACAGACCTTCCCCAATTTTGAAAGCAAAAAGGATATCATTTCCTTTGTGGTGGTCTTTCCCGCAGAACCAGCTACTGCTATAACTTTTCCACTAAAAGCCTTTCTTTTTTTGAGTGCCAGCATCCTTAGGGCAGACAGAGTATCTTTCACTACAAGGGCAAACCTTCCTTCCGGCACCTTTACCTCTTTCTCCACCAAGACTCCATAAGCTCCCCTTGAAAAGGCTTCATCTACAAAATCATGTCCATCGTATCTTGAACCTTTTATTGCTACAAAAAGATCTCCCTCTTCCACCTTCCTACTGTCTATAACCACACGTTTGGCGTGCCTGTAGGTGCCTATTAGCCTACCTTCTAACTCTTTTATCATCAAAACTTTATCAGTGTAGCACCCCAAGTCAAACCACCACCCATAGCTGTCATCAAAACCTTGTCACCCCTTTTAAGCCTACCTTCCCGATAGGCTTCTGCCATAGCTATAGGGATGGAAGCAGCGCTGGTATTACCGTATTTGTGAATGTTTGAATAAACTTTTTGCATATTAATGCCAAGCTTTTCCGCTAAAGCCTCCATAATTCTAATGTTTGCCTGATGTGGTATTACCAGGTCTATGTCTTCCACTCTAAGACCTGCCATAGACACAACTTGCCTACAAACTTCTTCCATGCTTCTAACCGCCAGCTTAAACAATTCTCTACCTTTCATGCTTATGTATCCGCATTTTTCTGCGTAAAGAATATCCCATACCTCTCCATCTGACCTCATTAAGGAAGCTAAAATTTCCCCTTCTCCTTCGGATGAAATAAGCACTGCACCAGCACCATCGCCAAAAAGAACGCATGTGCTTCTGTCTTGCCAATTGATGATTTCTGAAAGTTTTTCAGCACCAACCAACAGAACCTTCTTAGCACTTCTTCCCATTATCAGACCTTTAGCAACCTCCAATCCATACAGAAAACCACTGCAAGCTGCGGAAATATCAAAGGCAAAACTGTTTTTACATCCCAGTCTATCCTGCAAAAGACAGGCAGAAGCTGGGAAGGTAAAGTGTGGTGTTATGGTTGCAAACACTATGGCATCTATATCCTCAGGCTCTACTTTTGCATCTTCTAAAGCCATTCTACTGGCTTTTTCGGCCATGTCAAGAAGGGTCTCGTTTTTGGCTATTCTTCTTTCTTTTATACCTGTTCTGGTGGTTATCCACTCGTCGGAAGTATCAACCATTTTCTCTAAGTCGAAGTTGCTTAGCACATCTGGCGGAACATAAAAGCCAAAACCCTGAAGCGTTATACCCATTAGACCTTAACCTCTTCTGGTATAAGTTTTACCAGGTTTTCCCTTAGTTTTTCGTTAAGATGATGAACTAGGAATTCGTTGGCCACCTTTATGGCATTTTTTATAGCCTTTGCGTTTGCTCTACCGTGGGTTATTATTACAGGCTTTTTGGCACCGAGAAGGGGTATGCCTCCGTATTCTGCAAAGTCCGCCTTTTTTCTGAAGTTGTTCAGTGCAGGCTTCATTAGAAGGGCGCCTATTCTTGCCAGAAGGCTCTTTTTGACCTCTTCCTTTATCATTTGCAGAACTGCAAAACCTAAACTTTCACTCGCCTTGAGTATTACGTTCCCCACAAAACCGTCGCACACAATCACATCAAAGGTCCCAGCGTATATATCCCTGCCTTCTGCGTTACCTAGAAAATTGAGCTTTGAAGCTTTTAGCAACGGATAGGTTTCTTTTACAAGCTCATTTCCTTTGCCTTCTTCTTCCCCTATGCTCAACAGTCCAACCCTCGGATTTTTTATACCCAGTATTTCCTCCGCGTAAGTGTGTCCTATTATGGCAAACTGAAGAAGGTGTTTTGGCTTGCAATCCACGTTTGCCCCTACATCCAAAAGAACAGTTCTACCCTTAGGGTTGGGTAAAACCACTCCTATAGTGGGTCTTTCTACTTCTTCCTCAGCGCCTACTACAAACTTCCCAACCGTTAGCACTGCCCCCGTATTCCCGGCGGAAACCAAGCCGTCTGCTTCCCCCTTTCTTACAAGCATTCCTGCAATGTAAAGAGAAGAGTTCTTTCTCTTCAAAACAACAGAAGCAGGGTCATCCATCTCCACCTTATCCTCTGCATGCACCACTTTTAGACCGTTTTCTTTAACTCCCTCCCTTTTAAGTATACGAAGTATAGTATCCTTATCCCCTACCAGATAACTTTCTATACCAAACTCTTTATAAGCTAGAATACAACCTCTGACTATTTCCTCGGGGGCATAATCCCCTCCCATACAATCCACTGCTATTCTGATTTTGTTCATTGCATGCTTATAACTTCCTTTCCTTTATAATAACCGCAGTAAGGACAGGCTCTGTGGGGCATAATTAACTCTCCACAGTTTGGACACTCTGCCAAAGCTCTGGGCTTGACCTTAGAAAAGAAATTTTGGGCTCTTCTTTGATCCCTTCTCCAGTTGGAAGTTCTTCTCTTAGGAACCGCCATGGGAAAACCTCCTTAAATGTTAAAAGTATAAGTTATTATATCCAAAACCTGTTTTATACTTTGACTTTATGACTACAGTTATAGCAGTTAGAAAAGATGGTAGCACTGTTATGGGCTCGGATGGACAGGTAACTTTGGGACATTCTGTGCTAAAGCATGGGGCAAGGAAGGTTAGGAAAATATACAACAACAGAGTTATCGTAGGCTTCGCTGGGTCTGCGGCGGATGGGCTTGCTTTGATGGAAAGGCTGGAGAATAAGTTGGAGGAGTTCAGAGGTAACCTCCTTAGGGCTTGTGTGGAGCTTGGTAAAGAGTGGAGGATGGATAGGGCTTTGAGAAGGTTGGATGCGGTGCTCTTGGCTGCAGACCTTAACAGCATCTTTGTGGTTTCGGGAACTGGGGACGTGATAGAACCGGACGAGCCGGTTATAGCCATAGGCTCTGGTGGAGACTATGCTCGGGCTTGTGCTCTGGCACTCTACAAGCACACCAACCTTTCCGCAGAAGAGATAGTGAAAGAGTCTCTCTTGATAGCCTCCAAAATATGCATATACACCAATCAAACTCTATTTTTGGAAAAGCTACCCTAAAGGCTTAAATTTTCAACTATGCAGGCTCTTCTATCCAGAAAAGTAGAAAAACTCTTGAACTTGGTAGAGGAAAAGGACAGGGATGAGGTTCTGAAGGCCATAGAATTTTTGGAAGAGAGGCATGCAGGACAGAACAGGGCCTCCGGAGAGCCTTACGTGATCCATCCATTGGAAGCAGCAATCTTAGTGGCAGAGATGGGTTTAGGAAAAGAATCAATAATATCCGCTTTGCTCCATGATGTTTTAGAAGACACTCAAACTTCTTACGAAGAGATAAAAAAGCTCTTTGGGGAAACAGTAGCAAACATAGTGGATGGTGTGACAAAAATAGGAAAGTATAAGTTTAAGGACGTAAGCTCGGAAAGGGTGGAAAATTACAGGAAACTACTTCTGGCAACAGCAAAAGACATAAGGGTTTTATTGGTAAAGCTTGCGGACAGATTGCACAACATGAGAACTCTTCAACACCTTCCAAAGGAAAAGCAGATAAGGATAGCAAAAGAGACGTTGGAAATATACGTACCTTTGGCAAACAGGTTGGGTATTTGGCGGATAAAGACAGAGCTTGAAGACCTGTGCTTTAGTTTTCTCTATCCAAAGGAGTATGAAAAGGTAAAGGGGTTTGTAAAAGAAAACAAAAGCAAACTTGAAGAGTATCTGAAAAGATCTTTTATCCCAAAGCTAAAAGAAGCTCTTAAAAAATACAACGTTGAGGCCGAGATAACCTACAGACCAAAGCATCTGTATGGCATATGGCAAAAAACCTTAAGAAAGGGTATAAAGCTAGAGGATGTGCATGATATCCTTGGCGTGCGGGTTATCGTCAATACAGTGGAGGAGTGCTATTTGGTGCTTGGTATAATTCACAACACCTTTACACCTATTCCAGGAAAGTTTGACGATTACATATCCTTGCCTAAGCCAAATCTTTACCAATCTTTGCATACCGCGGTCTTTGGTCCGAAGGGGAAGGTAGTAGAAGTGCAAATAAGAACTTGGGAGATGCACGAAAGAGCTGAAAAGGGTATTGCAGCCCACTGGGCCTACAAAGAAGCTATCAACTTAAAAGACAACACGGTTTATAGTTGGCTAAAAGGTTTGGTGGAGAACCTAAAGGGTAGCAAAAACCCACAGGAAGTTTTAGAAAGCATAAAGTTAGAGCTCTTTTCGGAAGAAGTCTTCGTATTTACTCCTAAGGGGGACCTTATAGTGCTTCCAAAGGGTGCCACTCCGGTGGATTTTGCCTATCACATACACACGGATATAGGAAATCACTGCACAGGGGCAAAGGTAAATGGAAGGATTGTGCCTCTGGACTACAAGCTTCAAAACGGAGACCAGGTGGAAATAATCACCAGCCCAACAAAAAAACCAAACCCAGAATGGTTAAAGTTCGTAGTCACGTCAAAGGCAAAGAGTAAAATAAAAGCTCACCTTAAGGAGTTAGAAAAGGAAAAGTGGATAGAAGATGGAAAACAAACTTTGGACCTTTTATCCAAAAAGTTAAATGTAGATAGGCAGGCTTTGCTAAACCAGATAAAAAACGCAGAAGACATACAGAGGGACGAAGAAGTATATCTGATGGTAGGAAGTGGTAAATTGAGTAAGGAGAGGATTTACCAAATACTTGGTTTGAAAAAGACTGAACCTAAAGAGAGATTAGAAAAAGTTGGTGGTACACAAGTCCAACTAGAAGGAATAGAGAAGGTCATGTATCAGATAGCAAAGTGCTGTAATCCACTACCTGGTGATGAAATATTGGGCGTTGTTTCAAAAGGCAAGGGCTTGATAATCCACTTAGCCAAGTGTCCAAACCTACAACATATAAAAAACCACTTTCCAGAAAGGGTGGTAAAGGTAAATTGGACGAACGCTCAAGAAAAACACAGCGTGCCACTTCGTCTGTGGGTAAAAGACAGAGTGGGCATTCTTGGAGAGGTAGCCTCTACTTTGGCAAGGCTAAACGCAAACATCCTTCAGTCTGTTACTAAAAGCCTACAAACAGGCGAGGCGGTGATGGAGTTTGTAGTAGAGCTAAACAGTTTGGAGCATCTAAACAAAGTAATCGGAGCGCTAAAAGAGTTGGAAGGGGTAGAGAAGGTAAGCAGGATTATCAGAGCTTAAACTCTTTGAGGATTTTGTCTGCGCTAACTATGCCTACGAAAACCTTATGCACTTTACCGTTCTTTACAAGCACAGTAGTGGGTGTGGCCATCACTCCAAATTTCTTTGCTTCCTTATGCCCATCCCCCGAAAAAACATCAACTTTTTTAACTTCTAGTTCTTTAGTAAGGGCCTCTACCTGAGGTTCCATAGCCTTGCATGCTCCACATCTCTGAGAGTAAAAGTAAATTACGCCATTGCTAAAGCTTTCTACCATCATACCTTCCTTAGTCTTTGCTTTTTTTAACACGTAAAGCTTCAGACCAAGCCTTAGGAAAACCACAAAAGCCACCACGAAGAACAAAAATTTTAGAGCACTCTCCATCAGTTTAGCATTTTAACAGCTTTTTTGAGAGCTATTAGTTCCTCTTTTGAGAGCTCTCTCCACTTTCCTGGGCTTAGCTTTCCAAGCTTTACTGGTCCTATGGCAGTCCTTTTGAGTTTCAAAACTTTGTGTCCAAAGTGGGCGGTAAATCTCTTTACTATATGCTTTCTTCCCTCTGTAAAGACGATTTCCAGAAGGGTATTATCCTTTTCATATTTGATTATGCGAACGCTAACTGGTTTTGCATAGCCGTCTTCTAAGTAGGCGCCCTTTTTCATAGATTCTAAGGTATTTGAACTTACCCTCCCTTTTACCAAAACTTGATAGATTTTCGGAAGTTTGTAGCGCGGATGCATTATCCTGCTTGCCAGATGTCCATCGTTGGTGAGGATCAAAAGACCCTCTGCATTGTAATCAAGCCTTCCCGCAGGATAGAGCCTTTCCGGAATGTCCTTTATGAGCTCCTGAATGGTTCTTTTATCATCTTTAGGTCTTCCTAAGGCAGTAAGATAACAGCAAGGTTTGTAAAGGGCTATGTATCTATACCTTTGAGGTTTTACAGGCTTTCCATCTACCTCTACCACATCCTTTTGAGGGTCCACTCTCCAACCAAACTCTCTAACTGTTATGCCATTGACTTTTACCCTACCTTCAAGAATAAGCTGGTCTGCCTTTCTTCTGGACGCAATACCACACATAGACAAAAAGGCATTGAGCCTTACCAATACCTTTCCTCTCTCCAAGGGTCTCCTCTCATATTGTAACCTCTCCTTTCCCAAAATCCCGGCACATCCTCCTTTAAAATCTCAAGCCCCCAAACGTACTTAGCACTCTTCCACGCATAGAGCTTGGGAACCACAAGCCTTAGAGGGAAGCCGTGCCTTTTTGGAATTGGTTTGCCATACATTTTGTAGGCTAATATACTGTCCTCTTCAAAAAGGTATTCTATTGGCATGTTGGTGGCAGGATGTCAACTTTTAGCGGTTATAAGCTGGACCGATCAATGGTCAAATACCTAAAAAGTTCTGATACTCTTAGAAATATGGAAACACTGAAAGCAATAGAGGAAATCCTTAACAGAGTTTTTAAGTGGCATAGGTTCCCCGTAAACCTAAAGGCAGAAGCAGTATTCCTCTACTTCAAAGGGCTCTCCTTAAGAGCGGTAAAAGAGTACTTGCTCAATAAGGGTTACAAGGTAAGCATAGAAACAATAAGAGAATGGTTCCATGCAGTAGGAAGAGCCCTTCAAGCGATATATACGTTTGCTTTTTGGGTTTATGTAGATGAGACAAAGATAAAGGCACGGGACAAGACCTACTATCTGTGGCTTGCGGTGGATGAAGAAGGCCTTCCTGTCTTTATTCATCTTTCAAGGAGAAGAGACTCATGGACTGCTCAGTTGGTTCTTTACAACACAAAAGCAACAGGATGTACTACTGACAAGGGACCATGGTATGTAAGTGCTGTAAGCAAACTTTCAATGGAGTGGATACATGAGACTTTTGGGAAGAGAAATGTGGTGGAAAGATGGTTCTTCTATATAAAGCACAGACTGAAGAGGTTTTACAAGAGGTTTCCTTGGAATGCCAAATATGAGACTGTCTATAGGTGGCTTGCTTCCTTTATCGTCATATATACCATCTCAGAACTAAAAAGTTGACATCGTCATA
Organism: uncultured Thermocrinis sp.; assembly: GCA_964655095.1. Lineage (GTDB taxonomy): Bacteria > Aquificota > Aquificia > Aquificales > Aquificaceae > Thermocrinis. Next base: position 462 of record CAZZKD010000150.1, on the reverse strand, counting down.
CAATCAAACTTAAACTCAAAAATGAATATAATTTTCCCCTCAACAAATCCTGATGTCAGGATGGTAGGATCTTGCTTTAAATCTTTTTCAAACCTTTCTCTTGTGTAATCGTTAAAGCTTCCACCACCGTTAAGTTTCTTTTTTGTGGAGTTTGTATTTTGGGGTTTTACTTCGCACCATTCTTTAATACTTGAAGGAAAGAGCATGCGATAGCCGTTGTATCCTAATTATAGAATAAAAAGCGGGCTTGTGCCCGCCACTTTTTAACCGTAAGTGTCCGAGTCGCCTTTAACCGCTTCTATTCTCAGAATGGCATCGTCAGGTGTGATGTTATCCCCGGGTTTTGCAAAGATTTTCTTTACCACGCCGGGTATAGGTGCGTGGATTTCATTTTCCATCTTCATGGCTTCCAATATTGCTACAGTCTGTCCCGCTTGCTCTGGGTGACCTGCGTTCACCAGG
>CAZZKD010000149.1:0-5218 GCA_964655095.1 uncultured Thermocrinis sp. | reverse complement strand
AAGAAGAGAAAGAGTAATAGGCTTATGGAGAACTTATGAAACTTAAAAACTCTGTTAAGGATTTCCTCCATTGTTTTTAGTGTTTTGATCGGTCCAGCTTATAACCGCTAAAAGTTGACATCCTGCCGAAAAGTTAGATTCTTTTATAGATAAGCTTTTGGAAGGCCACTACCATGCGGTGCTTTTTACATCAGCATATCAAGTAGAGTATATCTTTGAAAGAGCAAAGGAAAGGAAAGTAGCCAAGGAGCTAAGTAAAGCTTTAAATAGGAATGTCATAGCCTGCGCTGTAGGAAAAACAACTGCAGAAAAACTGTTTCACAAAGGAGTTTCAAGGGTGTTTTATCCAGAAAAAGAAAGACTCAGCTTTGCGTTGGATGAGCTTGAAAGGGCCTTTGAAAATGGGTAAAGTGTACATAGTAGGTGCAGGACCGGGGGATGTGGAGCTTTTAACACTAAAAGCCCTAAGGATCATAAAATCTGCAGATGCCATACTCTACGATAGACTGATAAACCCAGAGATCCTACTCTTTGCCAAACCAAACTGCGAGCTCGTTTATGTGGGAAAAGAAGAAGGCTATCATCCTATAGAACAAGAGAAAATAAACCAGCTTTTGCTTGAGTATGCCCAGAAGAAGGATGTGGTTGTGAGGCTAAAGGGTGGGGATCCTTTTGTTTTTGGAAGGGGAGGAGAGGAGATGCTCTTCTTGGCCCAACATGGTGTAGAGGTGGAGGTTGTGCCAGGAATCAGCTCAGCCATAGCCGTGCCAGCTTATGTAGGCATACCTTTAACCTTCAGGGGTATATCCTCCTCCTTTGCGGTCATTACAGGACACGAGGACCCAAAGAAGGAAAAGTCAAGCATAAACTGGGAAAGCCTTAGGGGGATAGACACCTTAGTTTTCTTGATGGGGGTTTCAAGAAGGCAGGCGATAGCCCAAAAGCTTTTGGAGGTAGGAAGAAACTCAGAAGAGCCCGTGGCGTTCATAGAGAAGGGGACCACCTCGGAAGAGAGATTGGTCGTCTGTAGTCTTGGAGAGCTTGCAGAAAACCCACCAGAGGTAAAACCACCGGCAGTTATGGTGGTTGGGCAAGTGGTCAATCTAAGCAAGGTTCTAAAACAAAAGCTTTTGGAAGGAATTGTGAGATGATTGGGGAAGTTTTAAAGTTGGCTCAGGATATACCCATCGTAGAAAGACCTTACGCTTATATAGCCCAGATGCTCGGCATTAGAGAGCAGGATGTTCTAAACAGCTTAAGAAAAGCCAAAGAGGAGAAGATAATAAGACAGATATCCCCTATATACGATACCAAGTCCTTAGGCTATCAATCTGCCTTAGTTGCCTTCAGGGTAAAACCTGAGAAGGTTGAAGAGGTGGCGAATTTTATAAACACACATCCTGGTGTGAGCCACAATTACGAGCGCACCGGATACTTCAACCTTTGGATAACCCTTGCGGTGCCACCGGATGCACCCCTAAACCTTGAGGAAACAGTTAGAATTTTTGCCCAAATGGCCGAAGATTACGCCATTTTGAGGACTAAGAGAGTTTTCAAAATAGGTGTGAAATTGGGTTACGATTCTGTGGAAGAAAGGGAAGATGGGATAACAGCTTACAACAGCTCCTTTCAAATTACAGAGGATGATAGGATAATTATTAGATTAACTCAGGATGAGTTCCCCATCGTAGAGAGACCTTTCTCTTTATATGCAGAAAAGCTTGGGATGGATGAGGCCTTTCTTCTTGAGAGGTTTAAAAAGATGAACGATGGTGGAGTTTTAAGAAGGATTGGGGCCATTCTCTATCACAGAAAGGCAGGATACACAGCCAACGGTATGTCTGTCTGGAGGGTAGAGGAAGAAGATAGGTTGGATGCCCTTGGGAGACTGTTGGCAAGCTATAAGGGTGTAAGCCACTGCTACGAGAGGATCCCTCATCCCCCAAACTGGCCTTATAACTTATACGCCATGATACACGGAAAGAGTAAAGAGGAGGTGGATGGGCTGGTTGAAAGGGTCAGTAAGGAAAGTGGCATAAAGGATTACCAGATTCTCTACTCCACGAGGGAGTTTAAGAAGACAAGGGTCAGATACTTTACCGAGGAGATATACCGCTGGTATGATAAATACGCTCGTTAAAGGGGCAATCCTCAACCCACACAAAGGGGTTTACCTGCCAGGGGGATTTCAAAGAAGAGACGAACTCTCTTATCTTTTCTAAATCCTCATCCTTAAGCCATGGGTACCTGACTGTTCTGTAAATTGTTAAAGGCATGCCGTCTGCTTCGAGTATGCTTTCCACAATATTTTTGGTGTTTATATCCACTCCTGTGGTGTGCTTCCACTTTTCTGGACTGTCCAGAGGAGCCTTTATATCTATAGCAAAACCGTCTACATATTTTTTGAGTCTTCTAACCATGTATGGCTTGCTTCCGTTTGTGTCTACGCGAACTTGTACAGAAGGATTGGCTCTTCTTATGTCTTCTACCAAGCGCAGCAGGTCGTCCAATCTGTGAACAGTAGGCTCACCGCCTGAGATCACCACGCACTCTAAGAAAGGACTATTTTTGATCTCATCCAGAACCCTCCTCAGGCTTACATGCTCAGCTATATCAAGTACCACACGCCAATTGTAGCAATGCAGACATCTGAAATTACAGTAAGGAAGGAAAAGGACCAAGCTCCACTTCCCAGGCACATCCAAAGTGGAGTGGACAAAACCAGAAACCTTTACCATCTTAAAGCCTCTAAAAGCTCTGGTTCTAAAACCTTTTTTCTTACTACCCAATCTGCCCTCCTTCCTCCCTGCCAATAGTTTTCTTCCCCTTCAAAGATAAATCTTTCCCTGTCTGCTACCTTTATCTTCCGAGCTATAGGTCTGTAGTATCCTATGACGCGAGAATACACAGTGGTATCGTCTGAACCACAGTAAGGACACTTATACCTTTCACCTACGATTTTTGCCCCACAGCTGTTGCATACAGAAAGGGTAGGGGTAAGCGTTATGTATATTATGGGTTTGCTGCTAAACAGATTTTTAACAAACTTTGCCAAGACCTCTGCACCTGCTTTTTCGTTCAAAAAGATGTGCTGTATGCTTCCACCAGTTGCAAACCTTTGCGTTTGGGAGGATACCTCTATCTGCTTTGCCAAGGACTGCCCTTCGTAGGGCGGTTGGAACCCAGCGGTTAAGAAGACTCCAGAACCTTCCAAGCTACCACCAACGTAGATCGGCTTTCCGTTAATTTTATAATACTCTCTGTATAGCTTAAAGGAAGAGTAATCTCCTGAGTATAGAGCCTCGTAAAACTTAAGATCCTTGTATGCTAAGGTTGGTCCCGCAGTCTCTCCTGGTGCGTATTCAAAGTTCCAAGGCACCCCATCTTCAGCCATGAATTCGTCCAAGGTCTTGAGGATAAAGTCCGCCACTTCCTTAGCAAAGGCAATACCATCTTTGTGAAAGATCCCAGACTCATCCTCCAACAGCCTACCATGTTTGTCATAAACTGCATACCCAAAGTTTATCAGCCCTTCGTGCCCACCTTGAAGCGATATAGTGTTAAACATAGTAGAAAGGTCTTTCATGTAATAGAAAAAGGTGGGATAAAGATTCTTGTTTTTCTCTATAAACTCTCTCTTTTTATTTAGCACCCTTCGGGCTTTTATCAGTATATCTCTTAGATGCCCCAATAGGCTTTCCTTATTGCCCCTGTGTAAATATCCAAGCCTGTTAAAGTTTATGGATATAACACCTATGGAGCCCACTCCCGATGCCTTACCGAATATGGAACCCACATTGGCAACCCTTAAAACCTCCTTTATATCCACCTGAAACCTACAGCAAAAGCTTCTCTGCAAAGAAGGATCCCTTGGCTCTATCCCTTTTTCTACGAAGGGTTTGCTTATAAAGTTTTCAAAGTATGCTCCCCCATGTTTGTCTAAATTTTCCAAGAATTGCTTAAAGACCGGATCCTCAAAATCAAAGTCATCAGTGACCTGAACGGTTATCAGAGGAAAAGTCCATGGTCTTCCATCCGCATCCCCTTCCCACATAGCTTGCAAGAATCCCAGGGCGGTTCTGTGATAGTATTCTGAAAGTATATCTCCGTATTTGTAAGGAAAGGGTTGCCCATCTATAACTACAAACTCCTCCTTCAAAGAAGGTGCTGGTTTTCCAAACTCTAAGGTAACGTTGGTAAAGGGACTATTACCCCCTCTGAAGGGAAGGTTTACGTTGTAAAGAAAGCTCTGAAAGGCCTGGTATATATCCTCCTGCGAGTATGACCTTCCCTTTATTTTTTCTTCAAACCACACGTAAGATGCCGCTATGGTTATAAGGTCGTTCAAAGCCACCGCACCTGCTACCTCTTGCGATATTAGGCAGATAAAGTTAGCGCATTGGTCCAAAAGCGTCCTAAGCCTTTTTGGTGGTCTGGACCTCGGAGCCACTGCTGAGGTGAAGCCAAGTCCGTTCATAGCAATGTCCCTTGCGGAAAATCCTATGCAGTATGGACCAAGCAATGCCAACTGGTGCTGATACCACCATCCTTCCTCATGCATCCTTGCCTCTTCTTCTGTGAGGATCTCCTTGAGCATAAAGTTTTTAAAGGCTTCGCCAGCAAGGATGTTTGAAAGCGCAGGTATAGAATACACAAGATTGGCGTTGTGCAGGGCTATTTCTGAAAGTTTCAGATACTCCTTAATGACCCCTATCATGCTACTCCTCCTTTTGAGACACTCTAAAGGTTTTAATAAGTTTATGATTAATAACTCATTTTTCAAGGGGGAAAAACTTGGTAGCTCAATGAATTCCGGCACACACTGTAAGTCTTAGGATTTCCAACGTTTTTAAGATTTTACCACAGGATCCTTAAGGAGCACAGGGATTTTTTCAAGTCTCCGTGTAATTTTTTAATAAAATAAACCTAATGTTTGAAGATTACTTTCCTAAGGTAATAAAGGAGGCTTTGGAAGGGTTAACAAAAATTCCAACCTACGGTGAGAGAACGTCCTCAAGGTTTGTTTATAACTTCCTTAAGCTACACAAAGAGGAGAGGGAAAAGATTTTAAGCAATTTGATTTCTTTGAGTGAAGAAATAAAAACTTGCTCCGAATGTGGATTAATCTCGGATACGGACCCTTGCAGAATATGCTCAGACCCCAAAAGAAGCAAGAAATTTATATGCGTGGTGGAGGAATCTCAAGATGCATACGCTA
>CAZZKD010000148.1:0-5220 GCA_964655095.1 uncultured Thermocrinis sp. | reverse complement strand
TATTATATTAACAATATAAAATTTTGTATTCTTTGAATTGCAAGGATTTTCAAGCTATATGTATAAATTTTTATGATATTTATCATATTTAAAGCCATTGAAAATAAAGGCTTTAATAAGATATGTGAAATTTTTAGGATTTTATATTATCACCCTTATGGAGGATCTATCTCCTCTTCTTATTACCTCTATCCTCTGGTCGAACTTTTCAGCTAAGTCCTCAAGGTGGCTTATTATTCCCACCACTCTGTCTGTGTTTAACTTTATAAGTTCAAAGAATTGAGAAAGTTCCTCCCTAGTTTCCTTATCTAAGCTTCCAAAGCCCTCATCAATAAACAGGCTTTCTATAGGAGCGTTGTTAGATATTACTTCGCTTATACCGAAAGCTAAAGCCAAACTGGCTAAAAAAGTCTCCCCACCGCTTAAAGTGCTCACACTCCTTTTGTGTCCAGAAACCCTGTCCAGTATCAGTAAATCCAGGTTTTCCAGATCAAACTCATAAACTCCGGAGGTAAATTTTTGCATGTAGAAGTTAGCCCTGCTTACGATGCTTTGAAGCATTATCTGGCTTACAAACTCCTGCAACCTGTCTGCTCTAAAGTCTCTCTCAAGGGAACTATACATCCAATCTTTACTTTCAAGCTCTTTTTTACTCTTTTCCAGCTCCTCCCTTCTCTTTAAACCTTCCTCTACTCTTGTCTTTTCTCCTTTTAAACTACCAAGCTCTTCGCTGCAACGTCTTTGGTCATCTTGCACACTCTGGAGCTTTGACCTTATTTCTTCCGTAGGCTCTATATGGGAAAAGTTCTCTAAGCTTTCCCTTAGCTGATTTTTCTTAATATTCAAAGAGTTTATTTTGTTTTTATACTCCTCTATATTAGCTTTTAACTCCCTTATGTGCTCTTTTGGCTTTATATAACTTTTCAGCTCTTCTAAACTTCCAAAAGTTTTTATAGCAGGTTCAAGATTCTTAGATAGTTTTGCTTTTTCTTCCTTTATCTTTTCTATGTTTCTTTTCTTCTGGGAGAGTGTAGTTAGCAGTTTATTTTCCTTCAACTCATGATTCTTTAGTTCTTCTAACAGTTGGGTGTATTTCCTTCTTATTTCCTCCCTTTTCTTTTTCTTATACTCCAGTTCATTTTCCAAGCTTTTTAAATCATCTTCCTTTAATACACTTAAATTAACACTTGCTAAGTGATTGTTTATATCTTCTATGCTTGCCTTCAAGTTTTTTATCTGTACTTCTTTCAGTGAGAGATTGTTCTTTTTTGTGTTTAGCTCTTCCTTAAGTCTTTCAAGCTTTTCTTTTGCTGACTTTAGACTGTTCTTTTCTTTTTCTATACTCTGCACAGACTTTGTCAGTTCTTCGTATTCAATTTCGAGTTCATACTCTTGCATTCCATTAAGCAATTTTCTTAGATCTTCCTCCTCTTGTCTTAGCTTATAAGCCATGTTTTCAGCTCTAACTTTTTTTTCCAAAAGTTGCCTTTCCTTCTCCTTAAGATTTTCTAACTGTGCCTTTAACCTTTCCAAGTCCGACTCAAAGGCTTCTTCTTTGGGTAAATCTTTTATAATGTTTCCGCAGACTGGACATATGTCCCCTACCTTTAGTTGAACCCTTATATTATGAACGTGGAGATTAAATATTTCCCATTCCTTATTCCTTATTATCTCCATTAGTTTATTTATATCCTCTTCTAAGGTTTTGTTTTCACTTAAAAAGTGATCAAGCGCTTGCCTCTCTCTTTTTATATCGTCAAGTTTGGACTTTAGCGGGGTAATTTCTAACAACCTATTCTTTTTTCTCTCTAAGGTTTCTAAATAACTTTCCTTTTCCCTCACAAACTCTTCTCCCTTCAGGATTCTTGCTTCCAAGCTTTCTATATCCTGCTCGAGTATTTTTTTGTGTTCCAAAGTTTGCTCTAATTCTTGCATCATCCTATCCCTCTCTCTTACCTTCTCAAGGGCAGATTTCAGTCGCTCTACTTCTTTTGTTAGCCTTTCTACCTCCGAGTCGTAAAGGTCTATTCTTTGCCATTCAATGCTGTATGGTTCTAGTTGTTTTAGGATCTGTTCTTTCTCGTGGGCTGATTTTCTCAGCTCTAACTCCAGAGCCTTTATTTCAGCCCTTTCTTGCCTTTCCTGTTCGGAAAGTCTTTCGTAGCTCTCTAAGTAAGCTGAATAGGAGGAGGCTTCCTCCATCTTTTCAAGTTCTATCTCTAACTTTTCTATCTGATGCTTTCTGCCTAGAAGTTCCTTAAGCTCATTTTCACAAGTCAAAAGATCTCTTTTAAGATTATCTCTCTGTATAGCTAACTCTAATTCTTTTTGCAACTCTTCTTTTTGGGAGTTCAACTTGATAATCTTATCTTCTATTAGCTTTATACTTTCTTCTAACCTCTGAAGCTCTTCCTTTGTAGCATAAAATAACTCGTTTAATGAGGCTTCTACTTGAGCTAGTTCGTTCTCAATCTTTTTTTTAGTGTCTTTTATTAACTCGTTCAGTTTTGAAAGTAGAGCGTCCATTCCTAACAGTTTGTTGAGTATTTCTCTCCTTTGCTTTGGTTGTTCTGGCTTTAGAAATCTGTCAAACTGCCCCTGAGGTAGAAGTATAACCTTAATAAATGTTTCGTAGTCTACTCCTAAGATCTTTCCTACGAATTGGGGAATTTGATTTACTTTTATATCCTTTGGTCTTCCGTTTTCGTAGACTCTTGCTCCAACCTTTCCTCTTCTTATAAACCTCTCTATGGCATACCTTCTATCCTTGACTGCAAACTCAAAAAAAACCTTCAGGTGGTCTTCGCCTTTTGATAGGATACTCTCATGCAAGTTTTCTTTGCCGTGCCTTGGTACCCTTCCGTAAAGTGCATAGCACATAGCGTCTATTAGGCTTGTTTTACCCGAGCCTGTTCTTCCCTGAATGATGAAAAACCTAAGCCCAGAAAAGTCTAAACTGTGAGTACCTCTAAATATGGTAAAGTTTGTAAGCTCAAGCCTAATCGGTCTCATGATGTACCATATTTAGTAGGTAAATAACCTCCTTTTCCAGCTCCTTAGGTAGATCGCAGTTGTAATTCTGTTTATAATAGGCTCTGTATAGGTCCAGAATATTCAAACTTTCAATATCCCGTATGTTTGTAGAAGTGTATTCTGGAAAATCTAACTTAAAGAACACTAACTTCTCTCCTAAGGCTCGATTTATCTGTTGCACCTTTGAGTTTAGCATTGGATCCCTATGATCAATTTCTAAGATTATTTTAAAGAGCGCATTTTTGTGCGCTATCTCTTCCAGTATTCTATGTATACTCTGATCCTTCTCTATTCTAATTTCCTTTAGTTCTCTGTAAAGGGATAAATTTATAGGTTCCACTTTAATGTGGTTGTTTTCCAGTATGACAAGGTTTACAAACTTGTTTGTGTCTTTTTCAGAAAAGTCTATCTGATATAAACTTCCAGAATAGTAAGTTTTAGGAACAGCTCTATCTATCCTTTGATGAATGTGTAAATGTCCCAGAGCAACGTAATCAAAAACTTCTGGTATTTGATCCGGTCTTATGGCGTAGAATTCGCTCACGCTTGCTTCCCTTTCTGAGCCAGCGATAATCCCCTTTTCTACCATCAGGTGGGATAGGAGTATTTTGTATTGGAAATTCTCCACCTGCTTTGCCAAAGCCTTTAAGTATTCTGCCACTTTATGGGAGTATGTTCTATGTGCGTCTTCCGAACCCTTTGTTAAAAGCCTCTCATTCGGATAGGGTAAGCACGCTATTGCAAGATTTTCGCAGACGAAGATCGCCTCAGAGGGGTTTGGATTTGGCCTATCGTATATGTGTATTTTTGTAAGTTTTTCTAAGTTTTTGTATGCTTTTAGCTTGTCATAACTATCGTGATTCCCTGCTATTAGAACAACATGGATATTCCTACCGGCCCACTCTGTTAGGTAATCTAACACCATGTGCTCTGACTCGTAGTCCGGTATGGCTTTGTCAAAAATATCTCCAGCTATGAGTATTGCTTCAACTTTTTCTCTGTTGCACAAGTCAGAAACTTGGTCCAAAGCATATGATAAATCTGGATTTCTTGACACTTTGTTTAAGTTCTTTCCTGCATGTAGATCAGAAATATGCAGTATTCTATGCATTTTCTATAATCCTCTGCAGTTTTTCAACCAGTGGGTTTAGCGGATCTTCCCTCTTTAAAAGCTCTATTCTCTTTCCCATTTCATTTTTTATTATTCTAACCACTTCCTCTGGTGTGTTTGCGTGCGAGATTAAATTTGTATCTTTTTTGTCAATAACTCCAAAATTTACCATAGTGTTTTCCATGTATTCTATAAGGCGTTGCCAAAAGGTGCTCCCATATACTATTATGGGAAATTTATATATCTTACCGGTTTGTATCAGTGTCAAAGCCTCAAACAGCTCATCAAAAGTACCAAACCCACCCGGGAATATTACATAGGCCATAGAATACTTGAGTAGCATAACCTTGCGCACAAAAAAGTATTCAAATTTCAGAGAAAGGTTTTGATATTTGTTTGGTCTTTGTTCTGTGGGTATCTCTATGTTTAACCCAACAGATAATGTGCCTGCGTCGTATGCTCCCCTGTTAGCTGCTTCCATTATGCCTGGCCCGCCACCTGTTATTATATGAAAGCCCATCTTTCCTAAAAGAAAGGCTGTCCTATAAGCGTGCTTATAAAACTCGCTGTCAGGCGTTAGGCGAGAGCTACCGAAAAAAGTTATAGCAGGACCAACCCCTGACAGTGTATCAAACCCCTCAACGAACTCGCTCATTATCTTTAAAACTCTCCAAGTATCTCCCTGCTTTATCTTTAGCTCTTCTATAACTCTTAACTGCTCATTGTTCATTTAGGTCCTTTACCATACCCTCTATTTTTAATATCTCACCTTCTTGTGGTTTGTTTATGTTTTGTGCTGTCCTAATACTTTTCTTTTTGTTTACCTTTTTCTTTTTGTGTTTTTGTGAAGTTTTTATTTTTGTTTTTTGCTTTTCTTGTGAGATCTTTGGGCCTTCCTCTACTTGCTTTGCGACGGGAACGAGTGGTAAAATGAGTAAAAACATTAATAAAAGACTTAAGATCTTCTTCATGCAAACACCTCCTTACCCCCAGTGGAGGTAGGTAAATTTTACCACAGATTTTCTTCTTCTAAGATGCTTATAGGTTTTCTTCCCACAAATCCCTCGTTTAGCTCG
>CAZZKD010000147.1:0-1711 GCA_964655095.1 uncultured Thermocrinis sp. | reverse complement strand
GCTTGGGCTGTGTAAAAAGTAGAGACTCCCTGGCAGCTTTGGCCATTTGTGTTTTTCCAAAAGCTCCTTGGGCAAATACTCTGACAGATACTTTATTTATTCCGAAAGCTTTTGCATAGCCTGTCTGACTTTTCTGTGTCTTGTTTTTGCAGAAAGGCTCTGAGAATCTTTTGTCCTTATGTTGTAAAATGGGAGTATCCTTCCAGCTTCTTCTTCCTTTATTATCTCCGGATGCACCATGTATTTTTCCTGTTTATACTCCATAAGCTTTCCAACAACTATCAGCTCCATTCCCTTTTTGAACCTAAGCAAAACCGCCCTGTTTTTAAACTTATACTTCAAGGTCAAATAGCCCGTCCCATCCTCGCACCTGACAGTTAGGGGAAAGTTTTCCAAAGGGTCGTAATTAGCATCAACTACCTTTACCTTTAGGGCTACAGTTTTGCCCGGAATGGCAGTCTTTATGCAGGTATTTAACCTTCTGTCTTCGTACCTTACTGGAACAAACCAAAAGGCGGAAAAAAGGTCTTTTATGCCCAAAGACTTTAAAAGTTTTTTTTCTTTTGGATCCAATGCTTTTAGCATGTCTATATCTACGAAGAACTTCTCTAAGGGCTTTTTGGGATAGTGGTCAAAGTTTATTTGGAGCTCAGCATCCTCCTCCTTCAGAGCTTGCTCTATTTGATCCAGTATAGCTATCTTTTTAGGAAGGGGCATGGCGTCAAACCTCTTTAAAAGCTCCAGGTGAGCCTGAGAAAGTTTGTCCTTCAGAAGGTTAAAAAGATACAAACCAACTCCAAAACTCCTTCTAAGCTTAAGGTGGTTGTTCTGCTTGAGCTCTTCTATAAACTTTTTAGCCTTCTCTAAGTTCTCCATACCTATTGCTTAAAATTCGGACAAAAAATACGATAATATATTAAAAGCCATGATTAACAGAGTAGATTTGCAAAAATTTATAGACGGGGTCCTAAACCAAGAGAAGACGACCAGGGAAAAGTCTTCAGTGCAAGAAAGGACAAAAGAAGCTCAGGCAGAAGGGGTTAGGGTTGAGCTGTCTGAGGTAGCAAGGAATAGAGAGAAAAGGGACCTGTCCGAATTGGAAAAGAAGGTCTCTGAAATAAGGTCCAGTTTGGAAAGAAACGAGTACAAGGTGGATGCGGAAAAGATCTTTGAAGGTCTCACTAAATTTCTGAGCATTTCTGATAAGTAAAACTCTAAGATTTATCGTCCTTTATACTACTTAGTATGAGCTTTGCCATACCTATCCCACCGCTTTGGGCTAAGTGTCTGCTTAAGTTTTCCAAGAATAGGTCATAATACATCTGATGTTGAAAACCTTTCCCCTTAATTAGAGGTTTGAACCCTTCCTTTAGTAGCTCTTTAATCAACATGCTTTCAAATTCTTGAGCCAGTTTTTTCTTGTCTTTGGTGTAATCCTGAAGGTAGTTAAGGGATGGCGTAAGGTAAATTTTCCCGTCCATTAAAGAAAATTTTAATCTAATTGGTTTTGTCCAAAAATTCCCATTAGCTTAGCCCTTCAATTATAATATAACACACTGTGTTTAGAACACTACAGTTTAAATTATCCTTTAGCCAAGCAGAAGACCTCAAAAAACTAAAATACCTTATGCGTATGCAAAGTTCTGCCATAAGGTTTATCTACAATAGACTAAAAGAAGGAATGAAGGAAACAGAAATTTATAAGCTTGTG
>CAZZKD010000146.1:0-5900 GCA_964655095.1 uncultured Thermocrinis sp. | reverse complement strand
AGTTGCGGGTAGTTTTTATCCAAAGGACCCAGAAAAGCTGAGAGAAGTGGTAAATAGACTGCTTGGAAATCCTACATCAAAAGTGCCACTGGGAGTAATTGCTCCTCATGCTGGTTATACCTACAGTGGAAAAGTAGCAGGTAAGATTTATGGGCTTTTTAAAGGTTTTAAAGGTCTGAGTTTTTTGCTTATAGGACCATCCCACTTTGTGGATTTTGTAGGTATTTCCTTTGGAGACTACGAGTTTTTTGAAACCCCCTTAGGGCTGGTTAAGGTTGACAAGGATAGAATAGAGGCATTTCTTAAAAGATTCAACCTTCCGCAAGCCTTGGACAACCTACCACACTTAATGGAACATTCCTTAGAGGTTCAGCTACCCTTTTTACAGGTAGCTGTGGAAGAATTTTCCATAATACCAGTTCTTTACGGAAGGGTTAAGCCCGAATTCTTGTTGGAAGTCATAGAGTTTTTCTGTGAGGATGAAACTCGGTTTATTGTGAGTTCGGACCTAAGTCACTACTATCCAGACGAAATAGCAAGGCGCATAGACGCTTATTGCCATGAGGGTATTATCAAGTTGGACCAAAAGATTATGAAAAACTGCGAAGCCTGTGGAAAGGTTGGGATTTTGGCTTCTTTGATGTGGAGTAAAAGGAAAAACTTAAAACCAGAGCTTATAGCTTATGCTACATCTGCAGAAGCCTATGGGGATAGGGATATGGTGGTAGGATACGGCGGTTATGCCTTCTTTTCCTGAAGTAATACTACACAAAAACAAGCTATACCTTCCGATTGGCAAAAGCCTTCCCTTGTTTTGCCCTTTACAGATATGCGCTCCTGCTCTATTCCCAAAAGCAAGGAAAGATTTTGTATTATCCTGTTTTTAATAGGTGCAATCTTTGGCTCGTCTGCAATTAAAGTGCAGTCCACATTGACGATCATGTATCCTTTTTTTGAAACCTTCTCAAGGGCAGACTTTAAAAAGAGGCTAGATTGGGCTAATTTCCACCTCGGGTCTTTGTCCGAAAAGAGCTGACCTATATCTTCTTCTCCTACCGCTGAAAGAAGAGCGTCCGTTAAAGCATGAAGCAGAACATCTCCGTCAGAGTGTCCTTTAAGTCCCTTTGGAAAGTCTATTAGCACTCCTCCCAAAACTAAAGGCTTTCCTTCCTCAAAGTCGTGCGAATCAAACCCAAAACCTATCCTAAACATCAGAGTATATCCTTAAGTATATCTATCGCAAAATCTACGTGCTGTTTTTGGATTATTAAAGGTGGAACAAACCTTATAACCCGCTCGGAAGTGCAGTTTATAAGCAGTCCCCTTTCTAAAGCCTTTAGGACCACCTCTTGGCAGTTTTCATTCCTTTCCAGTCCAAGCATAAGACCCTTTCCCTTTACTTTCCCAAAGGTGCTAAGCCTTTCTTTAAAATACTGTCCTACCTGTTCCACGTGATCCAAAAGCTTGGAAACCTTTTCTATAACTACCTTTGCGCAGGCACAGGCTAAAGGATTTCCCCCAAAGGTAGAGCCGTGACTCCCGGGCTTGAAAGCTTGGGCTATCTCCTCTTTTGCCAACACACAACCTATGGGAAAACCACCCCCAAGCCCCTTTGCCAAGGTGATAATGTCCGGTTCTATTCCATAATGCTCGTAAGCGTAAAACCTTCCAGTCCTTCCCACACCAGTTTGAACTTCATCCACTATAAGAAGAATACCTTCCCTTTTGCAGATCTGTTGGACCTCTTGAAGAAATTCCACATCAGCTTCGTTTATACCACCTTCTCCCTGTATAACTTCTAACATTATGCCAGCCGTTTCCTTTTTCAAAAGTCTTTTTACCGATTCTATGTTGTTAAACTCTGCGTAATCAAAACCTTCCAGCAATGGCTCAAAACCTGTATGGATCTTTTCTTGTGCAGTAGCGGACATAGCTCCAAAGGTCCTTCCGTGGAAACCATTTTTAAATGTTATTATCCTGTACCTTTTTTCTCCTTTTTCCCAAAAGAACCTTCTAACCAGCTTTATGGCTCCTTCGTTTGCTTCCGCCCCGCTGTTGCAGAAAAACACCTTTGCACTTGTCCAAAACCTCTCCACCAAAAGTTTTGCCACTTCCTCTTGCCATGGATTTTGGTATAGGTTGGAAACATGCCACAGTTTTCTTGTTTGCTCGCAAAGGGCATTTATCAAGTCTTCGTCCGAATGTCCAAGCACATTTACCGCCACACCCCCCACAAGGTCCAAGTATGCTTTACCCTTATCGTCATACAGATATACCCCCTTTCCGTAAACAAAGGAAACTGGAAGCCTTTTGTAGGTATCCATCAAAAAGCTCATGAAAGATACTCCTTCAGTCTTTCTAATGCAAGCTTTAGCTCATCTTCCTTTCTTGTGTATGCAAGCCTGACAAATTTGTGCGTGTTGTTTTTTCCAAAATCTACACCGGGGGTAAGGGCTACCTTTGCTTTTTTGAGTAGCTCAAATGCAAACTGGTATGAGTCTTGGGTGTATTCAGAAACATCCGCCCAAAGGTAAAAAGCGCCTTCCGGCTTTGCATCTATCTTTAAGAAATCCTTTACACCTTGGTAAAGCAAGTCCCTTCTTCTTTTAAAAGTTTGTTTTACTTGGGATAAGTAGTTGTAATCAAAGGCTCCCAAGGCAGCGTATTGACTAAGCGTTGGAGCACATATAAATACATTCTGAATAACAACCTCTGCGGGCCTTATAAGCTCCTCCGGAAGCACCATCCAACCAAGCCTAAACCCAGGCATGCAGAAAAACTTAGAAAATCCATTTATCACAATAGCTTTGTCCCAAAATTCAAGGGCAGTTCTTTCTTTTTTCTCATAAACCAGTCCATGGTAAATCTCGTCCGAAATCAGATATATCCCTCTCTCCTTGCAGTATTCGCAGAGATTTTTTAAATTCTCCTCATCGTACAAAGTGCCAGTGGGATTAGAGGGGGAAGAAATATGCACCGCTTTTACTTCCAAACCTTCCAAATGTTCTGGCGTTATCTGATAGTTGGTGCTTGCATCCACGTTTATAAAAACAGGCTCTATGTTTAGTAGGTTAGCAAAGTTTTTGTAGCAAGGATAAGACGGGTCCGCAAGGGCTATCTTATCGGAAGGTTCAAGAATTATAGAATAAGCAACCAGGAAAGCTCCAGAGGTGCCAGTGGTAATAACTATCCTGTTGGGTGAAACTTCTAAACCGTAATAATCCAAGTAATGCTTGGCTATTCTTTCTCTGAGTTCCCAAAGGCCCAAGGCGGGTGTATAGTTAAAAAGATTGTTCTTTATTGCAAAGTTTAGCCTTTCTATTACCTCCGGCGGAGGCTTTAGGTCCGGTTCTCCTATCTCCAAATGGGTCACATCGGGAATGTTTTGGGCTTCTCTAAGAAGATCCATTACTATGAAGGGGCTTATGTTTCTGTTGAACACAATAAAATTATTTTAAATGTGATAGAATAATTTCATGCAAATTAGAATGGCGGAGTCTCCCACAGAGGGACACCCGGACAAGCTGGCAGACTTGATTGCAGATGCCCTTTTGGATGAGTTTATAAAGAAAGACCCTTACAGTAGAGTTTCCTTAGAAGTTATGGTAATTTCAGGCATGACCTTTGTGGCGGGCCATGTATCAACGGAAGGCTATGTGGATATTCCAGGGGTGGTAAGGTCCATAATAAAAGAAGTAGGATATAACAAACCTGAACTTGGTTTTGATGCGGATGCTTCGGCGGTGATAATTTCCATAGAAGAGCAAAGCCCAGACATAGTCTTGGGACTATCTCAGGAAGGAGCGGGGGATACCGCTACGGTGGTTGGTTATGCCTGCAACGAAACAGAAAACTACATGCCCCTTCCCATAACCGTTGCCCATAGCTTAGCTAAAAAGATAGCGGAGTTAAGAAAGTTAGGAAAAGCACCGTTTATAAGACCAGACGGAAAGGCTTTGGTAACGGTAGCATACGAAGGCAACTCTCCTATCTTTGTAAAAGATATCATTCTCTTTGTTCAACATGACCCAGACGTATCCCTTCAAAAGCTGAGAGATTTCCTTATAGAGGAAGCGGTAAAAAAGGTTGTGCCAAGTAGATACATCAGCAAAGAAACGAGGATAATGGTAAATCCTTCTGGAAGGTTCGTTTTGGGAGGTCCTGTTGCAGACGTGGGGCAAACAGGTAGGAAAATAGTATCCGACGCATACGGAGATACCGCCTATTCTGGAGGAAGTGCCTTTTCCGGAAAGGATCCTACAAAGACTGACAGAAGCGCTTCTTATTTGGCAAGGATGATGGCAAAGCACGTGGTAGCCGGTGGCTACGCAGACAGGTGTTTGGTTCAGCTTGCTTATGCCTTTGGTGTTAGCGAGCCTATAGCCTTTGACATAGAAACTTATGGAACAGAAAGAATAGAAAAGGAAAGAATAAAAAAAGCCCTTCTTGAAATCTTCCCGCTTAACCCAAGGAGAATGATAGAGTTTTTGGATCTGAGAAAGCCCATATACAAAAAGACCGCATGTTATGGGCACTTTGGCAAAGAAGAATTACCTTGGGAAAAGCTTACCAAGTTGGAGGAGTTAGCAGAAAAGTTAGGAGGAAGCATAAACTCATGAAAACTGGACTGATATACGATGACATATACTTGGAACACAACCAAAGGGGGCACCCGGAAAACAAAGACAGACTCATATGCATAGTGCAGGAGTTAGAAGCAAGAGGCCTATTCAAACACGTAATAAAGATAAAGCCAAGAAGGGCTTCTGTAGAAGAGGTTAGCCTAAACCACGATATAGGCTACATCCAAGAGATTCACGACTTTTGTTTGGCTGGAGGTGGATACTTAGACCCAGACACATACGCATACGGCCCATCTTACGAAGTAGCGCTCCACGCTGTAGGTGCGGTATTGGAAGGCATAGACAGCCTGCTCTCAAAAGAGGTGGAAGCGGGTTTTTGTGCTATAAGACCACCAGGGCACCATGCGGAGAGGTCAAAGGCTATGGGATTTTGCCTATTTAACAACATAGCAATCGGGGCTCACTACCTTTTGAAAAAGGGTCTAAGCAGGGTATTTATCATAGACTTTGATGCCCACCATGGAAACGGCACGCAAAGAAGTTTTTACGAAGAAGATAGAGTTTTTTACTTTTCCTCTCACGAGTATCCTTTCTATCCAGGCACAGGTTCAGCAGAAGAAAGGGGAGTAGGCAAAGGCTATGGATATACTTACAACGTTCCTCTTAGTGCAGGAGCAGGAGACAAGGAGTTTGAAGAGATATACTCAAAACTTGTCCCGAAGCTCATAAGAGAATACTCACCGGAGTTCCTCTTAGTTTCCGCAGGGTATGACATACACAAAGATGATCCCCTAACCTTTTTGAACGTAAGCACAGAAGGTATAGGAAAGATCGTGGAAAACATCTTAAAAACCGCAAAGGATTTAAACATTCCAATTCTCTTCGCCCTTGAAGGAGGATACAACCTAAAAGCCTTAGCCCAATCGGTAGCTTTGACCATAGAGAAGATGCTGGAGGCATAAATGCTAAAACGGATAAAACATTATCTTTTTCAATTCCTCTCTTTCCTCTTAGTTGCTTATGGCTTTTACCTTCTGTTTCTTTTGCTCCTTGATACGTTCCTCAGAATAAATAGACCATTAGCTTTCCCAATAGCAGGTTTGATTACCTTAACTTTGGTCATCCTCACCTTACTTTACTACCTTAAGCACAAAAGATTTCCTCTATGAGAATATTCTAAAAAGGTTATATAAGTTTTTTTAAACCAGTATAAGAAAAAATTAATGAAGCTCTTTTAGCATGCTTTTATATTATTTTTTATGATAAGCATTATCATCAAGCTGCTGGTTGTGGGATTGCTCTTATATGGAAATGCTT
>CAZZKD010000145.1:0-6835 GCA_964655095.1 uncultured Thermocrinis sp. | reverse complement strand
GTCTTAAAGTGGGAAATTTGTCTTTTCTGTCTGTGAGGATCTTCCAGGGATAGGCCTGATGCCCGATATCCCAAACTATAACATCCTTTGGAGGATCAAAAACCCTAAGTAAGGCTATGGTTAGCTCCACTACTCCAAGCCCTGGGGCTACGTGCCCACCGTTTTTGGCAGTAACGTCTATGATGTAGTCTCTTACCTCTTGGGCGAGTTGCTCAAGTTCTTTGTAATCCATATACCGTAAGTCTATAGGTCCTCTGTAGCCTTCCAAAAGCATAATATTTAAATATATGTGATATTACAGGAAGTGCTCTATTAGCTCTGTTCTCTAAATACCATCTTTTTCACTTTAGCCTGAGATTATACCGATTACGTATAATATATATGATGGAAGAGCTAATAGGAGTTTCTTACTTTTATCATGCAGTTTCAGAGGCGCTCTTAAGCAAAGACCTCTACCATCTTTACCAAGTATGCGCAAACCTTATTCAGAGTGATTACTCCAAGCAAGCTTTAGAGGTTTTGCAAAATATAGAGAACAGAACCGTAGAGCGCGAGCTGGAGATACTGCAGGAGGACGTTTTCTTAGAGGGTAGCTACAGGGAGCTGGAGAAAAGCCATCTTTATTCTGCCTACGAAAGAAGCGGATATCAGCTTGAAGAGGGCTATAAGCCCGACCATCTCGGCACAGAGCTTAAATTTTTAGCCTTGCTGTGCGTGGATGGAGACCTTGTAAACCAGTATAGGTTTATTCAAAACAGGTTAGGATGGTTAAGGGACCTAAAGGATAAACTAAAGGAGCTTCCTGCACCCGGCCTTTACAGTGTTATAAACCTTTTGGAGCACTTTCTAAGGGACCACAAGTCTTTTCTTTTTTCTCAGCTTAAACAGCAGAGCCAAGAGCACCAAGAAGATAGGAATTAAAAGGGCTATTGGAAGATCCCTTCCCTCTTTCACGGGCACACTGTTGAAAAATTTCAATAACTCATCCACATCCTTTGAATAGACCCTTCCTTCAACAGTAGCCATGGTTGGAACATACTTTGAAGGATAAAGGAAAAACTCGTAGGGGTCTGTTTTATATTTTTCCTTGATGTAATTTTCAAAACCGCCATACTTTTTTGCCCTCCTTAGGATCTCCGCTATGTCTGGTGCAGAGCCTCCGCCCTTTAATCCAAGAGACTTAACAGAATGACAGCTTAGGCAGACCTCTTTAAAAACCTTTGGAACCTCAGTCAAAGACGAATGTCCCCCTTTCATACATACCTGAATCCCATTCTAAACGCCAGTAAGCCTTTGTTTTAATTTTTTCCTCGCCCACCGCCCTTATGAAAGCATCCATGTTCTCAACCTTTACGGATTTTACCTCTTTTACTTTAGTTTTTTCCAGCTCTTCCCGTAGCAGTGGCATAACAAAGGGTTTTACTGGTTTTTCGTTTTCTACCTTTGCGCAGAATAAAAATAGGGAGAGCCCAAGAAGGGCTCCCCTAAGAAGCTTTTTCACGCTTTGGCTACTTTTACGTTGCCGCTGTAGAAGGCTACGCCACCACCAAACCATTCCATTTGAGGATAGACAACTCCTGTGGGAAGCTTGGTATTTGGATATATGGCTATGTAAGGAGCGCCAGTGTCTCTCTTGGGGTCCGAAAGAAGCCTGTTTCCATCTGCGATCCTTAGGTCTTTACCGTGCAGTGCCTCCACTCTCCACTGAGGGAACTCTTTAAACCTCTTGAGACCAAGGAGTACCTTGTCTGCATCCTTTATCTCCAGGGGCACCTTGTATTGACCGCTGTGGCACCAGTGTCCAAAGTTGCAAGATATTGCCACTACACCCTGCCTTATTCTGTTGGTCACATAGGCCCTGATCCTGTATTCCACCGTCTTTCCGTTGATCTCCACTGCCCAGTCTTCATATCCTGGTGCCAACACCTTCACCCAGTCTCCATCCTTTATGCCAAGCTTTTGGGCATCTACGGGGTTGATCCAAACCCTATTTTCCGGCTCTGACTCGAGAGCCCATATGTAGTTCATGGTTCTGGACTGGGTGTGAAGGGTAGGTTTGTAGGTGATAAGCTTAAAGGGATACTCCGCGGTAACTTTGTCCGGATCAAAACCCTGATACTGACCACTTTCCCTCAGGGAGACATACCTTGCATGTCCAGGCATGAATTTACCTGTTATGGGGTTGTGCCTTAGGGCTAAACCTTCAAAGTAGAACCTCACTATACCTTCTTTGTTGAGGGGGAATTTGTATAGGTTTCCTTCAAAGTGGTCGTTGTAGCTGATGAAGAAGCCTCCCCTTGATAGTAGGAAGGCTACCTTTGGCCACTCCTCGGGAGAAACCGCATTCTTGTATTTGCCTATGGGGTAGTTCTTTTCCACAAACTCCACATCTTCCTTTCTTGGCTCTATCTTGTAGCCCTTAGATTCAAGGTCGTGGACAAGGTTGGCAATTTGTTTGAGATGGAAGTCTTCTGCCCTCATAAGAGGATAGGTTTTCCCTTCATTGGGTCCCATACCTTTTATGGCGTTCTCTCCCCAGAGGGGAGAACCAAGCTTCCTTCCCACATCAATAAAGAAGGTTTCCAATTGCATAGGCCTTCCGTCGGGTGTTTTGTCAGTAAGGGGTTCAATTATTGGGTTCCTTATGGCATTGAAGAAGAAGTAGTGATATAACCCGTGTATTCCGGTGAGCCCTTCTGCGTAGGTTACGTCAGGAACTATGTAATCTGCCGCAAGGTAGGATGTGTCATCAATGACGGTAGTTATGTGGATCCATAGACCTATCTTCTTTGTGTCCTTTAGTATGTCCTTGTAATGGAGTTGGGCGGGATAAGTGTATAGTGGGTCGCTCATGTATTGGATGACCGCGTAGGGAATGCCCGCCTTCTTTTGGTCGTATGGGTAATCGTTAGCTATGGAGGGGAACATGCCGGTGCAGTGATACTTTGGACCTATGAACTTGAACCAGGGCATTTTGGCTGGGTATGGATTTTTACCCTCCATCTTTGCTTTATAGTAGAAAGCGGTTTCTTCGTAGTTCTTTTGTGTTCTGTGCAGTTTGAGACCCCAAGGCTTTCTTCCACCACCAAGGTCATACCTACCCTTATTTTTTTCACCGGTTCCAACCTGCCATATCATGCCACCCTTGTGTCCAAGGTTTCCAAGGAGCATGTTTATAGAGTCTATGAGCCACTGGGTTATAGAGCCATTCGTGTGCATAACGGGTCCCCTGTAGGAGACAACGCAGGCTTTCTTTCCGTAGAAGGAAAGCTCATCAGCTGTGGCTATTATGTCCTTAGGATTCACCCCAGCTATCTTAGCCCAGCCTTCCACCGTTTCCACAAAGACAAAGTCTTTAAGGAGTTGCAATGCGGTTGTTACGTAGACGGTGGAGCCATCCTTCAGTTTTACCTGCAAACCCTTTGTGGTCTTTGAATACTTGTCTGCCCTCTTGGGGTCTATGTCTTCACCTTGGTAGAGCTCGTTGGGTATTTCTACTGCACCTTGATACTCATCCATCAGTATGTAAGCAGACTCAGACTGGGTGTGTGCCTTTAGGGTGTTGGTAGCCTTGTCAAGAACTACATACTCGTTTTCACTACCAATTCCAAGATCAGAAGCCCTGAGAAGCTTTCTGTAGGAAGGATGGTTTTGTGGAGCTACCACCACCAAGTGGCTTGCGTTGGAGAACACAACTTCTCCATCCTTTTTGGCTGCCTCAAGATTTGGATTCTCCAAGAAACGTCTATCAAAGCCCTTGGTTTCAAACATTCTTCTCAGTATTCCGCAGGCTATCGCTCCATCTTCGCCTGGTTTTGGCATGATGTGCCTGTGGGAGAAGGCAACCACACCGTTGTGAGCCCTTGGGTCTATCCAAACTACCTTTAGGTCTCCTTCGCCCCTTCTGTAGTGGAATATGCTCCAGACTGGCACTGCTGGATTGAAGGACTCGGCTATCTGGGCACCCCATGCAACCACATACTGAGCAGATTTTATATCTGGTCCTACGTGAGGTCTGTCAAAGGCAAAGATCTGCCCCGCCCACTTGGGCCACTGACAAACGTCTGCGTGTCCCAAAAAGTTTGCAGAGCCTATCGTTCCGTATAGGAACCTTTCTAAGAACTCCCCCCTTCCTTCCGTTCCCCTTCCGCCCACCACTAAGGCGAAGTTGGATTTTGGACCAAGGGCTGGCATTTCTGGGTCTATAAGCCTTTTCTTCACATCCTCTGGAAGCTTTTCCGCTTCTTCCTTGGGCAACCATAGCTTGTATATGTTCTCTTTCAAAAATTTCTTCCAGTCTTCCACTGGCTTGCCCTTTGTTATAGCATTAGCCCACTTCTCCAAAAATTCCCTACTGACATGCTTTAGCACTGCATCTACCACTTCTTCCTCAGATATGTATAAGTCCGCATACATCTTAAGACCGGGCAATTTCTCGCCAGTCTCTTCAATGGTGCCACCGTTTACCACCTCGTTTATGAGCTGTTCCCAGCTTATGGGTTTGAACTTTCCTTCCCCTCTCTTTCCTGCCCTTTTGAGTGGAACGGTTATCCTGTATGGGTCGTATGTGTAGTGGGCTATGGACTGTCCCTTAAGGCACATCTTACCTGAATGTTTAAAGCTCTCCTCAAGGGGTGTGTCCATAGGTAGGGGTTCCCAAAAGCTGTTGGACATGCAGTAAGGGTTTCCTTCCACCTTATACACCATCCCATCATAAACCCTTGCCCTTATACCGCACCTTGCATTGCAGCCAAGACACAGTGAATAAACTACTTTCATCTTCTCCGCATCTTGCATGTTCAGAGGTGCGGCGTTGGCGTATGGTATGGGCTTAAAGGGTCCTTTTATGATGTCCTTTAGGGCTGAGCTACCAAAGGCTAAAAAGCCCACTCCTGTGCCTGCCAAAGCTGCGTTTCTTAAAAAGTCTCTCCTTGTAGTGCTCATGTTAGGCTACCTCCTTATGTTGTTGTGCGGACCTGTAGCCCGCTATGGACACAAAAAGGAAGAATAGGAAGAATACTAAGAAAAAGAGGGCTATCACCTCTGTTATACCCTCCCTTCCCACAAACTTTATGTGAGGATAAACTATACCTCTGTGTCCTTTGTCTATCATCTGGGCAGGGATTACCATAGTCCATCTTGCTGCATACACCGCAATAAGAGAGACTATGCTCAACAGGGTAATTCCGCTCACAGAGTTTCTCAGACCGCTAAACCCCCCAATCAGAACAAAGAACAGCCCCAAAACCTCTATTAGGTAAGCTAAAAGGTTTGCCTTTATTGCCATAGCTATGAGAGGCCATTCCGCAGTGTTCCAATACCACTCTGAAACATACTCTATAAAGAGCACAAAAAGGTCAAAACCTGCAAAGGCAGACATTACGAGCACTGGAACTTTGAGCTCCTCCGGCTTTACCTGTTCCCCCAATATACTCTGTCCTATTACGTATAGTAGAAGCACCGCACCTATACCAGAGACTACCGCGGATATGAGGAACACCAAGAGAAGTATAGAAGTTCCCCAAAGGGGCATAGAATGCATGGCGGACATCAGAAATCCCACGTAAGCGTGGAAGAACATGGCTACAGGTATGCTAACCGTTGCCCAGAACTTTACCTTTTTGTCATCCGCCTCTGGATTTATATCCTTTGCCCCAAAGGTCAGCACACCCGCTACCTTTCCAAAAAAGCCTCCTTCTTTTGCCTTC
Organism: uncultured Thermocrinis sp.; assembly: GCA_964655095.1. Lineage (GTDB taxonomy): Bacteria > Aquificota > Aquificia > Aquificales > Aquificaceae > Thermocrinis. The sequence goes on along the minus strand of CAZZKD010000145.1, from coordinate 1,127 downwards.
TCCACAAAGTCTCTACGAAACAGGAAGTAACTCTTTAGGAACATCACTATTAGCAGGAGCGCCCAGAGGATAAAAAAGAGTATGATGGGAGAGGAAAGGTTTGGATAGAAGGGGACCTTAAAAGCCCTTATGGGCATTGTAAGGTCAAACATAGGTGCCAGCGGAGCAACCAACATTAAAGCTATAGCCAGAAAGTGACCCACACGCTCCAATTGCTCAAGATGCTTTAAACCAAAGAGATAAACTAAAGCACTGACCACGGTAGCACCCGCCACTATACCCGTAAAGAAGGGGTAAGTGACTATAAGCACAGTCCACTCAACTATGTGGTTTGGTAATGTAGGCCCAACTGCTTCAATCATGGCTTTTACCTCCCTTTATTTTAGTTCTCTAAACTTGTTGTGTTGCATCCTTACGTTGTAGGTGTATACCTTACCATCTGCGGGGTCTGTCCAAACCTCACCTGGATGCCTGCTTTCACTACCGGAGCCCACATAAACACCCTCTATTCCTTCAAGTCCGATGTAGAGAACTCTTGGCTTTGTCCCTTCCTCAGGCTTTAGAACTTGCACACTGTTTTTCTTTATAAGGTCCCATATGGGGTCTTCTGGATTGGCAAGGTCTCCAAATCCCCTCGCCTTCGTTGGACACACATCCACGCAAGCTGGCTTTAGTCCATTTCTCACCCTGTGGTCACACCAGGTGCATTTGTTCATAACCATCATGATGGGGTCTATGTATCTGACTCCGTAAGGGCAAGCCTGTTCGCATAGCCTACAACCAATACACCTTTCATACCTTTGAAGCACTATACCGTCATTCTCGTCTCTGTAAGTGGCATGCACGGGGCAGACCTTCACACAGGGTGGATTTTCGCAGTGATTGCACAGTTTGGGCACGTTCAATACCTTTACTTTTGTCTCCCCAGTGCTTGGGTCCGTATAGCCAACCTCCCACTTTTCCACCCAAGTGTTGAAAACACCCAGTGGAGTATTCCTCTCGGCCTTACAGGCTGCCACGCAAGCATCACAGCCTATGCACTTCCTCACATCTACTACAAAGACAAAGCGGTTTTTGCCCCTTTGAGCTGGAAAAGCTCTCTCAGCCCTTGCGCTATCAAAGACCGC
>CAZZKD010000144.1:0-3222 GCA_964655095.1 uncultured Thermocrinis sp. | reverse complement strand
TTATAACCAAGGGCTTTTGCAACCTTTGAATAAAAGCCGTCCGCTCCTATTAAAAACTCCGCTTCTACCTTTCCCCTACTTGTCAAAATTTCCATTCTTTTACCTTCGTTAAATCCCAAAAACTCACATCCATCCCAAACTTCAGCGCCAGCCTCCAAAGCTTTTTTTACCAAAAAGTAGTCAAATTCGGACCTATCCACTATGTAAGCTAAAGTGCTGGAATGAGGCAAAGTAAAGAATTCTCTACCTTCATAACCAAGGATCCCCTCTTTTATAGTTTGTTTTATTAGATGAATCCAACCTGTAGGTAATAGTTTTTCTATTCTTGCAGAGAGACAACCTGCGCACAGCTTAAACCTGGGAAGTTCATGCTTTTCTATAAGCAATACCCTTAGTCCATTTTTGGAAAGCTCGTAGGCGCTCATGGCACCTGCGGGACCGCCACCTACTACAACTGCATCAAACTTCATTTCTCTTCCACAAACAGAGAGAATATTTCAAGATTGAACTTTTTTCTTAACTCTCCTTTTATCATGAAACTAAGTGCTGTCTTGTCCTGTTTAAACTGTGCATACTTTTTAAGTATTTCTTTTTTCTCTTCCTCCGGCAGATCATCCCAAAGGCGTTTGTAAAGCTTTTTTTCCAAATCCATCAAGATCTCCTCCGCTTCTATTTTATTATTCGGTTTAACCTGCGGCACTGGAATAAACTGGCCTATCTTTTCTAACTTTTTTTCAAACTTTCTTTGCCAATCTTCTATTTCTTTTTTCGAAAAACTCTTTTTTCTCACCTGCTGGATGTGTTTTAAGGCAAAGAATGCTGGTGTTTTCTGCCTTCTCTCTGGAGGAATGCTCGCGTAAAATCTTTTTATCCCTTCTTTTACCACATTCAGAGGATACTGATCTTGCTCCAGCCTCCTTAGGAACCACCTTTCCCTGGGCGACAGAAAAATTTCTCCCTTAAGCTTGAGTATTAACTCTACTATTTCTGAGTAAAACACTTTGCACTCTCCTCAAAAACTCTTCATGGCTAATAGAAGTCCTAAAGCCCTGGGGCGTAAAGTGAGTCTGCTTTCCTTCAAAAAGCTCTAAGATTCTGCCTTTTGGTGGAAGGTTTGGTATTTTAAAAACTTCAGCCAAGGCGGATAAAGTGTAAAATCCTACCGAGTTTATATAGCCTTCCTCGTTTATGGCCTTTAGTATTTTGACAGTTTCCTGAGAAAGCTCTATACTACCTCTCAGTGACCAAACCTTTTGTAAAAATTCCCTGTCCCAAAGTTCACCTATCCACAAAGGACCAGCCGTCAAAAGCCTATTGCCACAGAATGGACAGGTTCTTTTCAGATTTTCAAGGAACAGCCCTTCCCTATACAGACATCTATCGCAGTATACAAGATAGCCAATATTCTTAACTATCTGATCTGTTCTCTTTGCTCCTATCTCCTTCATAAAAAAGACCTTAAAGTGATGCTTGTAAGAATAGGAAAAAATTGGTCTGAAGGCATAATCGTGCTTTGCTCCCTCTTCCACCACCTTTTTTATTAGGATCCTTATGCCTACCTCGTGGTAAAACTCACACTCCAAAAGGGGTTTGCTGGCATACCTTCTTATGCACGTGTTCGGGTAAGTTCCAGAAAGCACTGAGGTATCCGTAGCAGTAACAGAGAGTATCCCTCCTCTCTTTACTGGAAAGATGGCAGAGTCTAAAAAAGGAATGGGAGAACCGTATGGATCCACATCTACATAATCGCAGTTCCTAAGGTGCCTCATAAGCAGGCTAGCATCCTCTGAGTGTATCTCAACCTTGCTTTGGTCTATCTGGTTTAGCCTTAAATTCTCCTTAAAGTTTTCTACAGCCCTTTGATTTATATCGTTGTATATAGCTTTAGAAACTGTGGGCACCTCCAGAAGAAACCTCATAACCCTTACCCCACTGGCACCCATACGATCACACACTACCAGATTTTCCCCATCCATCGCATTTACTATCAAAAGGCTTATGTCCCTGTTTACTACCATAGCGGGGTTATAGAACACGGGCATATCTGAAGAAACCATTTCTGGAATTTCAATATTTAGTAGAACCTTTCCTTCCCTTATCATGCTAACCTGTAGCTTTTAACCGTATCCACAAGAAGTCTTACCTTACTAAGCTCCATATCGGGGGAAAGTCCGTGACCTAAGTTAAATATGTATTTTGTCCTTCTTGGGATTTTTTTCAAAAGCTCCATAACCTTTCTCTGTAATACTTCCTCCTCGCAGTATAGCACCAATGGATCAAGATTGCCCTGAAAGGCTCTTGGGTCCCTCTCCATCCATCCAAGCATATCCACAGTCCAGTCTACTGAGAAAGCAGAAACTGGAAGGTCCTTTAAAACCTCCAAATACTCACCCGATCCTCTGTAGAAGTATATAACCGGAACCTTTAGCTCTTGCTTTAGCCTTTGGAAAAACTCCTTCAGAAGAAGGACGTAATCTTTAAGGTTTTCATAGGGCATATGCATAAGCCAACTGTCAAAAACCTGCACCAAGTCCGCACCAGCCTCCACCTGCCCCTTAAGGTATTCCACTAAGTTATCAGAGAGCAAACGTAGGAATTTACGATAATCCTCTTCCCTTTGCCACATGAAAAGCTTGGCCTTTTTGAAGTCTGTATTGCCTTTACCTTCCACCGCATAGGCAAACAGGGTCCAAGGAGCACCACAGAAACCTATTACTGGTATTTCCTTCTGCATGGCTTTCACACCTTTAACTATCTCATTAACAAACGCCGTGTCCTTGCTTGCTATCTTTCTGAGACTGTCTACTCTTTGGTCCCACTCCAGCTTTGGACCTTCACCCTCTTCAAATCTTACCAATATACCCATAGGCTCTAAGGGCACCAGTATATCAGAAAAGATTATGATGGCATCTACCTCAAGGAGTTCTAAGGGAAGTAAGGATACCTTGATTGCAAGCCCTACGTTCTTACAGAAGCTCAAAAAGTCTTTTTCCTTTTCTCTTAGTTGGCGATATTGAGGCATGTATCTACCTGCTTGGCGCATAAGCCAAACAGGAAATCTTTCCAATTTTTCACCCGAAAGGCTCTTCAAAAGAAGCATTCTTCTATTTTAAAACCGTCCCATTTTTCCTTAACCATACTTATCCGAACCTACCCATTTGAGCAATTTTTTGAGTTTGAGCTGAGAAGTTTCAACTATCCTTAACCAAGTAAGAAGTTTTG
>CAZZKD010000143.1:0-3680 GCA_964655095.1 uncultured Thermocrinis sp. | reverse complement strand
CTCTCAAAGTGCTTGGCAAGTTCTGAGGGTAGCCTTTGTCTTGCCTTTGCTGGGGAAGTTCTTTGTAAGGGACTTTTCTGATATGGCAAAGACGGACAAGCAGGTCAGTTCCCTTAGAGGTTGGGGGGACGTCCCAATGAGGGATTTTTTCGAACAACCTCTCAAACTGCTTCTTTGAAGATATATTTAGGCTTAGTATTATTCTTCACAGTCTCTTCATCTACTAAAACTTTCTTTAAACCTTTTTTTGATGGAATTTCAAACATAACATCCGTCATTATCTCTTCCATTATAGCTCTCAGCCCACGAGCACCCGTCTTTCTTTTTATGGATTCCTTTGCTATTTCCCTTAGAGCTTCTTCTGTTATCTCAAGCTCCACACCTTCCATTTCAAAAAGCTTTTTGTACTGCTTTACCAAAGCATTTTTAGGCTCCACTAATACCCTAACCAGGTCATCTTCTGTAAGCTCATCAAGGACAGCAATAACAGGAAACCTTCCCACAAACTCAGGGATCATACCAAAGTGTATCAAGTCATCCGGCTCTACATAAGAAAGCACATTTCCCTCAAGGTTATACTTACCTATGGCTGATTCAAAACCTACTGTTGATTTGCCGAGCCTGCGCTTTATTATGTCCTCCAATCCCACAAAGGCACCACCGCATATAAAGAGAATGTCCGTTGTATCTACCTGTATAAATTCTTGATGGGGATGCTTCCTTCCACCCTGAGGAGGCACGTTTGCTACAGTCCCCTCCACGATCTTTAGGAGTGCCTGCTGAACGCCCTCTCCCGAAACGTCCCTGGTTATGGAAGGGTTTATGCCAGACTTTTTGGCTATCTTGTCTATCTCGTCTATATACACTATACCCTTCTGCGCCAGCTTTACATCATAACCACAGTTTTGCAAAAGGCGCGTTAATACATTTTCCACATCCTCGCCCACATAACCCGCTTCCGTAAGGCTCGTAGCATCCGCTATGGCAAAAGGAACGTTGAGGATCTTTGCTAAGGTTTTTGCCAGCAAGGTTTTCCCAGAACCTGTAGGACCTATCATGAGTATATTGCTCTTTTCTATCTCCACATCTTCCAGTTTTATGCCAAGCTCTTTCATTCTTACCCTTTTGTAGTGGTTATAAACAGCCACTGAAAGAACCTTTTTAGCTCTCTCCTGACCTATCACATACTGATCTAAAATAGCTTTTATCTCTTCAGGTTTTGGAAGGCTTTCCACCTTTTGGTTAATCAACTGAACACTCTGTTCTTTTATGATTGCATTGCAAGTCTCTATGCATCTGTCGCATATGAAAGTATCATTGGGACCAGCTATAAGTATAAACACTTCACTCTGGGGTTTTCCACAGAAAGAACACCTGTGCTCTTGCGGTTTTTTATAAGCCTTACTCAAAACAGAACCTCCTAAGTTCTCTTTGCGATAACCTTATCAACTATGCCGTATTCTAAGGCCTCTTGGGCAGACATAAAGTAGTCCCTTTCCACATCCCTCTCTATCTTTTCTAAGGGCTGTCCTGTGTGGAAAGCGAGTATCTCATTTAGCATGTGCTTTATCCTCTTTATTTCCTCCGCATGGATTATTATGTCCGTTGCCTGACCGGTTATTCCACCTAAGGGCTGGTGGATCATTATCCTTGCATGAGGGAGGGCATACCTTTTACCCTTTGTCCCAGCAGCAAGAAGCACTGCACCCATGGATGCAGCCTGACCTATGCATATGGTTACCACATCGGGCTTTATGTATTGCATAGTATCGTATATAGCCATACCTGCGGTGACAGAACCTCCTGGGCTGTTTATGTACATGTAAATGTCCTTTTCGGGGTCCTGCGCTTCCAAGAAAAGAAGCTGGGCAACTATAAGGTTGGATATGTGGTCGTCTATCGGATATCCAAGCAGAACGATCCTATCCTGCAAAAGCCTTGAGTATATGTCATAGGCTCTTTCACCCCTTGGCGTTTGCTCTATGACTATGGGCACAAGTTGGTCAAGTATTTTCATTCTTTGTTTCCTCCTTATTTTCAACTTCCAACACCTCTACCTTTTGAATTATATCTTTAAGAGCTTTGTTTCTTAAGGCATCTTCCAATATGGCACTTTCCAAACCTTTAGACTGTATGTCAGCTTTTATCTTATCCACCTCAACACCGTATACAGAAGCCAGCTTAGAATATTCATTTTCTATCTCTTCTGAAGAGACTTCCAAGCTTTTCACCTGGGCGTATTTATCCAAAATATACCTAAGTTTTATGTTTGCAACTGCTTGGGGTAACAACTCTTTTGCTATTCCTTGCACATCCACATATCTTGTATCTATGCCCAAAGATGCAAGCTCTTTTAGTCTTGTATCAACCAAAAAGCTTATTTCCCTCCTAAGGAGGGTCTGTGGAATATCAAACTGATGTATTTCTAATAGTTTTTTGACAACCGCATCTTCCACCAAAAACTTTTTATAGTCTTCAAGGCGACTCTTTATAAGATCCCTTATCTTTTCCTCAGCTTCTTCCCAAGTTTCTCCAAGACCAAGCTCTTTCGCAAAGTCATTGTTAACTTCTGGGAGGACCTTTTCCTTTACCGATTTTATTAACACCTTGACCCTTGCTTTACCTACTATCTTCCCCTCCGTATCAAACAAATCCACACTATCTACGGTTATCTCGTCTCCTTCTTTTTTATTTAGCAGTTCCCTATCTATCTCTTCCCGTAAAAACTTCTGTCCCACTATAACCGTGGTTTCCCCTTCTGAAGTCTCTCCGCTATCCAGATCCTGGACATTGTACTGAATAACCACCATATCTCCATCTTTGATTTCTCTGTCCACTGGTTCCCATACAGCATGTTGGTTCCTTAGCTTGTTTATCTCTTCTTGAACCATCTCTTCTTTGAACTCAACTTTTGGCACTTCAACCTTTAAGCTTTCTAACTCTTCCAGCTTAAGCTCAAAGGATGGGGGAACTTCAAAAACAACCCTGTAAGCCACTTTATTTTCTTTTTCGTTAAGATTCACTTCCTCTAAGTATATGTCCGCCACTGGTCTTAGATTACTCTTCCTTATTGCCTCCTGCAGAGTTGCCTCTGCTACTTTCTTTCCCACTTCCTCCTTTATGTAATCTTTATATTTTGCCTTTATAAGCCATAGCGGAGCCTTTCCCTTTCTAAATCCCTCCAGCTCCACGTTTTGAACAAGTTGGTTGAAAACACCTTCTAAACTTTCCTTTACAATCTGTCCTTCAACTTCAACCCTCAAACTCTTAAAGAGTCCTTCTCTTTCTTCCAAGCTGACTTTCATACAAACCTCCTTGAAGTAATGCGGGTGGAGGGAGTTGAACCCTCACGGGCCAATGCCCACGGGATCCTGAGTCCCGCGCGTCTGCCAATTCCGCCACACCCGCTGGAGCGTTGTATTATATTCTATAATTTGAGGGGTTTTGTCCAAAAATTCATACCCAAGGCTCTAACCCCTTGCACCTTGTTTTTCACTGTGTTATATTATAAATGGAAGCTCTCAGAGTGAGATAGGGTTTTGCAAGGGAGCCAATGGAAGGAATCCCTTGCAGGGTTAAAAGCTCTGTCAAGTTCTGAGAGTAGCCCCTGCTTTGCCTTGTCTTGGAAGGTTTAGAAAACCTTCCTCTCTTCCGCCTGTTGAAGGTGGAGGGGATGTGGA
>CAZZKD010000142.1:0-4182 GCA_964655095.1 uncultured Thermocrinis sp. | reverse complement strand
AACAGGCGGAAGAGAGGAAGGTTTTCTAAACCTTCCAAGACAAGGCAAGGCTTGACAGAGCTTTTAACCTTGTAAGGGATTCCTTCCATTGGCTCCCTTACAAGACCCTATCTCACTCTGAGAGCTTCTATTTATAATATAACACAGTGAAAAACAAAATGCAGGGGTTAGAGAAGCGGGTATGAATTTTTGGACAAAACCTTTAAGAGTATAAATTACCTAAGCGGGCGATCAGCTTATAAGTTTTGCTTATCATCTTCATAAAATAAGCTTATGATGATATAAGAAAGTTGAAATTGAAAGTGACAGAAAATTCTTAAACTTTTTAATAGCAGGAGGTTTCCCATGGAGATAGGCGGAAGCTTTTACGATAGGAAAGCATACAGCACTTGCTACATGTGCGCGTGCAGATGTGGAATAGAAGTATACGTCAGAAACAACAAGGTTACTTACATAAAAGGAAACGATACTCATCCTACTAACAAAGGTGTCCTGTGCGCCAAAGGTTCCTCTGGCATTATGAAAGAATACAGCCCTGCAAGGCTCAGAAAGCCTTTGCTTAGAGTGGGTCCAAGGGGCTCTGGTCAGTTCAAAGAAATAGAGTGGGAAGAAGCCTTTCATATAGCCACACAGTGGTTGGAGGAGGCTCGCAAAAAGGGACCGCATAAAATAGCCTTCTTTACAGGAAGGGACCAAATGCAACAGATAAACAGCTGGTTTGCAGGCCAGCTGGGAACTGTTAATTGGGCAGCTCATGGAGGATTTTGCTCTGTAAACATTGCCGCCGCAGGTCTTTACTCCATAGGTGGTTCTTTCTGGGAGTTTGGAGAGGCTGACTTTGAAAACACTAAATACTTTATGCTTGTGGGTGTGGCAGAGGATCACTCATCCAATCCATTCAAGCTGGGCATTCAGGAAATGAAAAGAAAGGGCGGAAAGTTTGTGGTGGTAAATCCTGTAAGGTGGGGCTATGGTGCGGTTGCAGACGAATGGGTCCCAATAAAACCTGGGACAGACGGAGCCTTCTTCCTTAGCATAATGCACGTGCTATTTAAGTATAACTTAGTAAATTGGGAGTTTCTTAAGAAATACACCAACGCGAGCTGGCTTGTAATTCAAGCACCAGGAACGCCAAAGGATGGACTCTTTTACAGAAACCAAGAAGGAAAGCCTATGGTCTTTGACAAGAAAAGTCAGAGCTTCAAGCCTGCAGACAGGATAGTGCCAGAGGATTTGGATCCAGCTTTCATCGGAGAGTTCAAAACACCAGAGGGATATACTGTAAGACCAGCCTTTGACATATTTGCAGAAAGGCTTGTTAAGGACTACTCCCCGGAGAAAGTGGAAAAGATAACGGGCATTCCTGCAAAGGACATAGAGCGCATAGCCAAAGAGATGGGCACAATAGCGTTGTATCATCCTATAGAGCTTCCCATTGAATGGACTGACGTTTGGGGCAGGAAGCACAAAAAGGTTGTTGGAAGGCCCGTATCCTTCCACATTATGAGGGGCATAGCTTCCCACACCAATGGCTTTCAAACCGCAAGGACTGTTTTCTTGCTTATGATGATGTTGGGTGTGGTGGATGCGCCCGGAGGATTTCTCAATAAGCCCCCCTATCCAAAACACATAGAAGATCTTCCTAAACCTTACAAGATCACAAGGCCAGACGAGATAAAGTACGGAGAAATCTATCCTGGACCACACCTTGGTTATGTTCAAAATCCAGACGATCTTTTGGTGGATGAGAAAGGAAACCCAGTAAGAATAGACTGGGCTTACAGCTGGTGGTTCCCAATGACAGCTCACGGACTGATCCACAACGTTATACCTGCAGCATACGAGCAGAACCCATACGGTATAGAGGTGCTGATGATCTATATGGCAAACATGGCTTGGAACTCATCCCAGAACATTCCATACATCATAGAAGCCCCGACTGCCACAGACCCTGCAGGAAACTACATAATCCCCAAAGTAATTACCATAGATGCCTTCTACAGCGAACAGGTTGCCTATTCGGACTTGGTATTGCCAGATGCTACATACCTTGAGCAGTGGTTTGCTTTGTCTTTGCTAGATAGGCCACCCTCTGCGGTGGATGGTCCCGTAGATGCCTTAAGGCATCCTATTATAAATCCCAAAGAAAATGGCTATGATGTAATGGGTTGGGGCGATGTAATGGTGGAGCTTGGCTCAAGGTTGAAACTTCTCGGCTTTGTAAATCCAGATGGTTCAAGAAAATACAAAGACTTCAGGGATTTTCTCATAAACTGGCAGATAAGACCAGGTGTGGGTGCCCTTGCTGGATGGAGAGGTAAAAATGGAGACAAGCACTTTGTGGGAGAGCCAAATCCCAGACAGCTGGATATGTATATTAAAAACAAAGGGTTTTTCTACTACAAGCTTGCGGACAACATGCGCTATTACAGACACGTAAATAAGGACTACCAAGAGTGGGCTGTTAGTGTGGGTTTCCTAAAGAAGGTAGCTCCAATGGTGTTTAACTTTTACCTTGAACCCCTTCAAACCTTTAGACTGGCAGGTCAAGGGCTTTGGGAGGGCAAAAATCAACCACCAAATGATCCGATCCTTAGAGAGAGGCTTATCAAATACTTTGACCCCCTTCCTTTCTGGTATCCACCATTTGAAGAAGAGGTTTCTGGAAAGGACTATCCGCTTTATGCCTTTACCCAAAGGCCCCAGTGGATGTATCACTCTTGGGACTCTCAAAATGCATGGTTAAGACAGATATCCACAAGAAATTACCTTTACATGAATCCAAAGACCGCAGAAAAACTCGGTATAAAACACTTAGATTGGGTATGGGTTGAGTCAAGAATAGGAAAGGTTAAGTGTCAAGTATTCCTAACAAACACCACAGAACCCAATTCAGTTTGGACCTGGAACGCCATAGGTAAAATGAAAGGTGCTTGGGGTTTAAAGCCAGAGGCAGAAGAAGGTCATCAAGGCTTTCTGCTGAACCATGTGATACCTCACAGCATCAACATTGGAGGAAGGGAGATCTATTATGGAGACCCAATAACTGGACACTTGGCGTGGTTTGACACAAAGGTAAAGGTCTATAAAGCAGAGGATCAAACGCCAGAAACCTATCCACAGTTTGAAATAGAACCATTAGATTATATAAAGGAAAGATGGGTAGAGGTTTTAAGGTATAAACCATGATAGGAACAAAGAAAACAGTAAAAGACTACATGGAACTCCCAGAAGGGGCACCTTACCAACTAATTGAGGGAGAACTTGTTATGAGCCCTGCACCAGGATATAGTCATCAAAAGGTTTCAATAGCTCTTGCCTCCATCCTCTACGGTTTTATAAAGAAAATTTCAAAGGGAGAGGTGCTCGCTTCTCCCATAGATGTTTATCTTGACGAGGAGAACGCTTATCAGCCAGATTTAGTGGTAGTTTTAAAAGACAGCAGAGCAAGGGTAGAAGAAAGGGGCATATTTGGAGCGCCCGATGTGGTGGTGGAGATTCTTTCCCCTTCCACTGCCTATTATGACCTTACGGAGAAAAAAGATGTCTATGAAAGGGTAGGTGTAAAAGAATACTGGATAGTGGATCCAAAGAGAAAAACCTTTGAAATATACTCAAACTCAGAGGAAGGGGTTAAACTCATCTGCCATGCAAAGAGTAAAGGAAAAGTGCGCTCTGAACTTTTAAACCTTGAGATAGATTTGAAAGAGATATTTGGAGTGGAGGTTTAAAAAATGGCAAAGGAAGTGTTAAAGCAAACTCTTGAAGATTTAGATGTGTTTATTTCTCAGCACGCTATATATATATCCAAATTAGAAAGGGCTATTAAAAATAGGGACAACTTTATCCATAAAACCTGTCACGAGTGTGATTTTGGTGTAGTATGGGATAGTAAAGTAGCTCCCGTAAAAGATAGCTTTCCTGACCATATAAGGTCAATCGTAGATGAAATAGAAAGAATTCATTGTGAGTTTCACGAGATAAGCATGCAGATAGATCCAAAGAATTTACAAACCTCAAATGAGGAAAAGATCAAAAAAATGAAAGAGTTAAGCAATTTACTATTTCAAAAACTTTTAGCTTTAAAGAGGTTAACAAAGGAGGAGTAGCTATGCCACAGTATGCTTTGGTGATAGACCTAAACACCTGTGTGGGCTGTCATGCTTGTGCTACAAACTGCAA
>CAZZKD010000141.1:0-1622 GCA_964655095.1 uncultured Thermocrinis sp. | reverse complement strand
GAAATAAATAAGGATAGACTGACATCGGTATGTGCTAGCGCTATTAAAGGGGAGGGTGTTAAAGAGGCATTCGGTATGATAGAAAGTCTCTTGTTATCACGTCTGGAGAGGATACTGGGATGATATCTGGTTATTTTACTTCTCAACAGGATTTTGTGGATCTGGTTAATGGGTATCTTTCCAACAAAGAAGGCATACTCGAAATTTATTTGGAAGGTAAATCTATAGAACTATACATTGAAAAAGGATATATAAAGGGTTTTTATGTAGAAACAGAAGGATTGACCATTGCCGAGATTAACACATCCTCTCTACTGCTTTATAGCCTTTTTAGTATGTTAGATAATCCAAGTGCTTTTTTCACCTTTAAAACAGGCATAGATAAAGATAGTTTTTTCAAGCTTCATGAGCCCATATCCGCCGAAGAGTTAATCTTACAGCTTCAGCTTGCTTACCAAGAGTTTAAGTCCCTCCTAAACCTTATCATAACACCATTTGCCAGTTTTAGAGTACTAAAACCCTTTGAAGGAATGCATCATTATGATGGGAAGACTTTTGCCTTTGTTATTCTGACGTCCAAACAGAACCTAGTTTCTGAAATGAGAAAATTACGAGAACTTTTCCAATCTGGGTTTTTGGATATAGGACAGTTTTTAGCCCCAGAGGCTAGCAAAAAAAACTATGAAATAGACTACATAGTTAGGAATGTGGATGTAAGAAACGTAAACACATTCTCCCTATTTGAAAGCCTTAAACTAAGTAAATTTACCGGTTTGGTTAGTATAAACGGACCTAACAGTAGTTACAATGCTTATTTCAAAAGAGGCAAGTTTGTAGCGCTTTATCCATATAGCTGTGATTTTTTTGATTTTCTTCTTAGTCCTGAAAATGGCTATACAATGAACATAATCAGCATGCCTGAAAATCTTTTAGAAAAGTTCATGCTACGACATTCAATAAATAAACTAGTAGACAACCTTTCCGACGATTTTGTAGAATTGGGGAAGCTCTTCATAGGGATTGTGAAGAGAGGATTCAGTGGTTTGCTGACACTCCAAAAGGGAAATGAAAGAATGTATTTTTTATATGAAAATGGGATCTTGTTAGCCTCGCTGCTGGATAGAGATGAGATAAAGGTATCAAAAATGGAACCCTATAAGGATAATTTCCTATTGGAGCTTATTCCCTTTGAGCCTATGGAGAACTTCTGGGAAATATTGCATCTTCTGTTGATAAATACGGTGTATGGCATAATTATAAGGCATAGCAGCCAAACAACTCAAAGCATACTCCACTATCTGGCATCTTCCGACCTCCTCAAATTAGTGGAGGGAAGCATTTATTTCAGAATTGATCCCATAGATAGAAGGGAGGATGTTTTAGGTTTTCTGTCTTTTCTTTTGGATGTAGGCCAAAAAATTTTAGGTAGAAAGAAGTTAGAAGAAGAATTGGAAGCGTCCTTACATCCCTACAAGGAGGTTTTTAAAATATTAAATATAGAGGAATACACTAAGTTTTGGGGTAATTAGCAGTTCTTTGATTTTCTATGCAAACTGTGTTATATTTATCTCTATGGATAGCATTTCACCTGACAGAAGTAGAGAGTATTCCAGGCAGGTCTT
>CAZZKD010000140.1:0-5745 GCA_964655095.1 uncultured Thermocrinis sp. | reverse complement strand
AATTCGTGAAATATTCTTAATACTCCGTCTACTCTGTATCTAACTATTAACTTTTTTTCTTGAGGTTCTATGTGTATATCTGAGGCTCCTAAACCCACCGCTTCCCTTATAATAAAATTAGCCAGCCTTACTATGGGTGCTTCAGAGGCTTCTTGCCCCAAAATGTCGGGGGCTAATTCAGTTTCCCCTGCTTCTATTTCAATATCACTTACTTCACCTATTTCCTCTAAAATCTTCCCCTCCGGTGGATATAGTTTATTTAGAATGTCCTCTATAACCTTCTTTGAGCTTGCATAAGGTATTATGTTGTCAATTCTGCTGGCAAACCTCAATTCGTTTATTGCAGACTGATTGAACGGATTTGTCATAACTACGATAAGCTTGTTATCTTTGTAGCTAACAGGAGCTATCAAGTGTTTTCTTAGTATATGCTGAGGCAGTTTGTTCAGTATTTCAGCAGGTATATTTATATCCTGTGGATTGCCTTTCCACAGTTTGTTAGAGGCGTACTTTGCGTAAAAATCCAAAAGTTTATTATCATCTAAAAAACCAAGCCTTAATAGCGTGCTTATAATATCCTCGTCCTTTTCCTTAGAAGATAGTGCTTTTGCAACCTGTTCCTTAGTTATGTATCCTGTTCTGTTAAAAAACTCTAAAAGCTTAACATCATCCATAGCTTTCTGCTTCTGTGGGGAAGCGTCCCTTTTCTACATCCTCCTTAAACTCGCTTAGAGCTTTCCTAAACAACTCTATTCCGTTTAAGTACCTTCTAACGAACTTTGGCTTTATATCCTCCACCAAACCTACCAGGTCGTGAAAAACAAGCACCTGTCCGTCGCAGTAAGGCCCTGCGCCTATTCCTATGGTTATAGACTTAGCAGACTCTGTTATTTCTTTTGCAAGAGTTAGGGGAACCGCCTCTAAAACTATCATAAACGCTCCAGCTTCTTGCAAGATCTTAAAATCCCTCTTAACCCTTTCTGCTTCCTCCTCTTTGCCCACCACCCTGTAACCACCTATGGTGTTTATCTTTTGAGGAGTAAATCCAACATGTCCCACTACGGGAATACCTATGCTTACCAGTTTGTAAACTAACTCCGCAATCTCTTCTCCACCTTCCAGCTTTACTGCATTCGCTCCTGATTCTTTAATCACCTTGCCACAGTTTTCCAGTGCCTTTTCTAAGCTTGTGTGATAACTCATAAAGGGCATATCGGTTATAACAAAAGCCTCTTTAGCTCCCCTTCTGACTGCTTTTGTATGATAGATCATCTCCTCTAAGGTTACTTCTAAGGTAGAACTTTTTCCTTGGAAAACCATTCCCAACGAATCACCCACCAAAATACAATCAATACCAACCTGATCGCAAAGCTTGGCAGAAATATAGTCGTAAGTTGATATCATCGTGATCTTTTCCTTATTTTCCTTCTTTTTAAAGAGGGACCGAATGGTAATCATCGCTCAGCTTTTTTCTTCTTCTTTTAAAGAAACTTCTTCCTTTGCTCCATTCAACGTTTGGAGAAGTTCAAAAACCAACGATCTGATTTTTTCTAAATCCTGAAGCTCTCTTAGCTCCCTTATTAAGGGAAAAAGTATGCTTAACAGTTTATCTTTGTGTGGTCCTTCCCCAACCTTAATCTGATAGGCACTTGCAATTATAGGGTCAATAACTGTCTGAGTTAATGCTTTTGCAAGCTTTCTATCTTCTACTTTGCTTAGAGCCTCTAGGTGTTCGTGTATCTTGTTCAGCAAACTTAAACCTAACTCATACTCTTTTGTCATCTTTAAAACTCCTCCTTTGCTATAGACAAGTAAAGAAAATTATAATATCGGAGGGGGAGGGATTCGAACCCCCGGTGGGCTGTAAACCCACAGGTGATTTCAAATCACCCACCTTCGGCCACTCGGTCACCCCTCCTCAAATATATAATATTAAAGCAATGCCAAAACTTTGTATAGCGCTAGATACGGATTACGATAAAGCTGTTGAACTCATAAAAGCCCTTAAAAATAAACCGATCATTTTTAAAGTAGGTTATAAGCTTTTTATATCTTATCACAGAAGGATAACAGACTTAATAAAACGAGAAGGTTTTGAACTCTTCTTAGACCTAAAGCTTAATGACATACCAAATACTATAAAAGACGGCGTTATGTCTGCGGCGGAATTGGGAGCTGATTATCTTACAGTTCATATAACCTCGGGAAGAGAGGCATTGGAAGAGGCGGTAAAAGTAGCAAAGGGTATTAAACTTTTGGGTGTGACCCTGCTTACGAGCTTAGAAGAAGATCATGTGAAGGGGTGGGGAGTGTGTATCTCTAAGGAAGATTACATCCTCAACTTGGCTTCTTTGGCTTTGGATTGTGGCATTGAAGGTTTAGTATGCTCCGGGAAAGAGCTTCCTCTTTTAAAATCTAAGTTTAACTTTTTTGCGGTTGTTCCGGGAGTAAGACTTTATGGAGAGCCACAGGATGACCAAAAGAGGGTAGTAGGAATTGAAGAAGCTATAAAAAATGGAGCAGATATGATAGTAATGGGGAGGAGTATTTTAAAGGCTGAAGATCCTATCAGGAAGGTTGAAGAAATTCTTGCTTTACTATAACCCCGTCTCTAACTTCAACAATACGTTTAGTTTGCTTTGCCAAATCTAACTCGTGAGTTACCATAACTATTGTTGTACCGTTCTCGTTTATTTCCTTGAAAATTTCCATTACTTTCTGAGTATTGGTTGAATCTAAATTTCCCGTAGGTTCGTCTGCCAAAATCACTTTTGGTTTGTTTATAAGAGCTCTGGCTATAGCCGCCCTTTGCATCTCGCCACCAGAAATTTGGTAAGGCTTTCTGTTCTCTTTACCTTTGAGCCCTAATCTTTCCAGCAACTCCAGCGCCTTTTTTCTTGATTCAGTTTGTGATAAACCGCTTTTCAAAGCTGGTAGGATTATATTGTCTAACACACTCAACTCCTGCACAAGATAATGGAACTGGAAAACAAAGCCTATTTTCCTATTTCTTAAGTATGCTAATTCCTTGTCTTGAAGGTTAGTTATCTTTTTACGTTCAAAAAAAACTTCCCCTTCAGAAGGTTTATCCAACAGTCCCATTATGTACAAAAGAGAACTTTTTCCAGACCCAGATGCACCCACTATAGATACAAACTCCCCTTCAGAAATTTCTAAATCAATCCCTTTAAGTATCTCTTCAGAAGCTATCCTCTTTTTGATGTTTTTCAGCCTTATGATAGCTTCCATTTTTCCTTTTGTGTTATTATATTAAAGCAGAAGGCGCGTAGCTCAGATGGAAGAGCGCCGCCCTTACAAGGCGGAGGTCGGCGGTTCGAGTCCGCCCGTGCCTATTTTCACAAGGAGGTTTAAACATGGAAAAAAACTTAGCAACATGGGACAGAGCTGTAAGAGTTGTTTTGGGTCTTATACTTATTTACCTTGCCTTTACTAACGGTGGTCTATGGTGGATACTCGGAATAATTGGGCTTGTGTTAATAGGCACAGCCATAACAGGTTTTTGTCTGCTTTACAAAGTTGTAGGTTTCAGGACCGGTTGAAGGTCCTAAGCGTAGATTGGGGAAGTAAAAAAATAGGTCTTGCTTTTGGAGATACCCGTTTAAAGTTAGCTATACCTCTTAAGCCTATAAAGAACAACAGGGAAGCTTTCTCCAATTTGCTATCCAGCATAGAACAACATGGTGTGAATTTGATTCTTATTGGTCTTCCTCTCACGCCCAGCGGTAAAGAAGGTCAAAGGGCTTTGGAAGTAAGAAAATTTGCTCAGGAGCTAAGAAAACTCCTACCAGAAGAGGTGTCCATTGAATTTTGGGATGAACGCTATACCACAGAGGAAGCTTACAGGCTGATGGCAAACGCAGGTGAAACTAGAAAAAGAGAGCTCAAGGACTCCCTTTCCGCATACGTTATTCTAATGGAGTTTTTTGAGAGCTTATGAAGTACTTCAGGGTTTTTGCACCTTTGGGTTTGATTTTTGTTTTTCTAATATACACTTTCCTTCCTGTTAAAACTAATAAGACCGTGGAAATCACTTATGGCAAAGGTAGTGTGGATATAGCTATGCTACTCTACAGAGAAGGGATTCTAAGAAGCCCTCTATCTTTTATGACCATTCATGCTCTTGTAAGAAGTAAACTTGAAGCTGGTGAATACGAATTTAGCGAGTTGGTGTTTCCGTGGGATGTTTATTTGAAAATAAGCAGAGGTCAAAGAAAGCTTTACAAAATAACCATACCTGAAGGATACGATATATACGACATAGCAAGCTTATTGGAAAAACATTCAATATGCAAAGCGGAAGACTTTATCAAGCTTGCCAATTCTCCAGATACCGCAAAAAAGTATGGATTGAAAACCTATACCATGGAAGGCTTTTTATTTCCAGACACCTACTACTTTTCTAAAAACACACATCCAATGAGAGTCATAGATACGATGTTTAGAAACTTTCTCAAAGGAACTGAAGCTCTGAGAACTCAGCTTGAAGAAAAAAATCTGACGCTGGAGGAATGGGTGATTATTGCATCCATGATAGAAAAGGAAACGGGGGTAGATGATGAAAAACCTCTTGTATCCTCAGTTATATACAATAGGATAAAGAAAGGTATGCCCTTACAGATAGACCCAACGGTTATATACGCCCTAAAAAGAAAGGCTGAGTGGAACGGTAAGCTCACAAAGAAACATCTTCAGCTAGAAGATCCATACAACACTTACTATTATAGGGGCTTGCCTCCGTCTCCCATATGTAATCCAGGGATAAAATCCTTAGAAGCTGCCCTTAATCCAGCAAAAACCAATTATTTATACTTTGTTTCCATGGGGAACGGTAGGCACGCTTTTAGCTCCAATTACGAGGAGCACTTAAAAAATATTGCCATGTACAGAAAATAAAGTATATATTTAACTTTCATGGTGCCGAAGGTCTATTTAGGAGTGGAATGGTTTGGGGCTGATAAAGTGCTTTCTTCTTATGAGGTGCCACAGGATTGCGGAGCAAATGTGGTATTTTTGGGTATAGCCAGGGAAGACGATGGTGTGCAAGAGCTTCACTATGAGGCGTTTCCAGAAATGGCTATAAAGGTTATGCAGGAAATAAGGCAAGAAGCCTTTAATAAGTTTCCTGTTAAGGAGATCTTTATCCATCACAGATTGGGTGTGGTAAAGGTGGGAGAACCCTCTTTCATGGTAGTAGTTTATGGGGGACACAGGGAAGAAACCTTCTCTGCCTGCAGGTACGTGGTGGATGAGGTTAAAAAAAGAGCGCCCATTTGGAAAAAGGAAGTTTTTGCCAATGGAAGGGGAGAGTGGGTCTTGGGAGCATAAAAAATAAGGAGGTTTTCTTATGTTAAGAAAAGGTGCGGACATAGTTATAGAGACTTTAAAGAGAGAGGGTGTAGAAATCATATTCGGTCTGCCAGGTGGAGCCATAATGGAAGTATACGATGCCCTCTATAGAGACGGGTCTATCAAACACATACTGACAAGACACGAGCAGGGGGCAGGTCATATGGCAGAAGGTTATGCAAAGGCAACAGGTAAGGTAGGCGTGGCGATGGCTACCTCTGGACCCGGAGCAACAAACTTAGTAACACCTATAGCAGACGCTTACATGGATTCTGTGCCCGTTGTCTTTATTACCGGACAAGTGCCTACCCATCTCATAGGTAATGACGCCTTTCAGGAAGTGGATATAGTAGGCATAACAAGACCAATAACAAAGCA
>CAZZKD010000139.1:0-8249 GCA_964655095.1 uncultured Thermocrinis sp. | reverse complement strand
AAAGAGGAGGTGCGGTTTTGCCAAGCCTGTCTTCTCCATGACAACTGGCGCAGTGTTTTAGGTAAAGCTCCCGCCCCCCTCCAAAGGAGAGGGAGAGGAGGGTCAGGAGTAAAAGAAGGTTTTTCATTAGTAAAGGTCCCTCATGGGGTTGTATACGTTAAAGTGTCCTGTGGGGGGGGCAGTCCAATCTCCCGATATAACCTTCTTTAGGGTAAGGGTCTTATCGTCGTAAATGAGGATTGCCTGCTTTCTGGGTTCTTCCTTCTTGCCCCAAACTGCTACCCAGACTTCGTTTCCATCCTTGTTATACTCAAGGTGAACAGCCCTACCTGAAAACTCTGGCGGAACTTCTATTACCTTCTTCAGCTGGAGTGTAATCTTGTCAAAGACATAGACGGACCTTTGAAGCTTGGGGTCAGAGTGGAGAGCCCTGTCTACCCACAGGTGAGGAGACTTGGGATGGGTCTTTATGAAGAGGTTTCCTCCACCTTCTCCGGGCATTTCAGTCTTTGCCACAACCTTCCACGCATTCTCTGGATGCTTCACTGGGTCTGTGCCTATGCATTGGATGGTGTTATCTCCGAGGTGTCCTGTGCACCAGATAGGACCATACTTGGGATGGTTAATGTTAGCCCCTCTTCCAGGATGTGGAATCCTGCCCACCTTTATATTCTTAACAAGCTTTTTCTCCTTAGTGTCTATTACAGAGATGGTGTCCCTAAAGTTTGCTGCCACGAGGAAATACCTCTTGGATGCATCCCATCCGCCATCGTGTAGAAACCTCTCCGCTTCTATCATGGAAACTTTTGGTGCCTTTATGTTGGAATAATCCACAAGCCATACTTGACCTGCCTCCTTTACGCTAACTATCCACTCTGGATCGTAGTGGGATGCGACGATTGATGCTACTCTTGCCTCCCTTACAAACTCGTTGGTGTCGTAAGTGTAGGAGCTTGTGGATACAATCTTAAGTGGTTCAAGGGTTGCACCGTCCAATATTACCAGGTGAGGTGGCCAATAGCATCCCACTATGGCATACTTGTCAAGGAAGTTTCCTTTAGGTCCCTTATACTTTGAGGTATCTACAGACCTACCATCGTAACATACTTTTACCTCGGCTACTTTATCCGGCTTCTTCATCCAAAGGTCTATGAGTGTAACCTTTCCGTCCCTTCCTATGGTGTAGGCGTATCTTCCAGAAGCAGAGTATCTGAATATATGCACCGCAAAGCCCGTATCCACTATGTTCACCAATTCCTTAGTATCTCCGTCTATGATGGCAGCTTTTCCTACGTCCCTCAGGATCACACCCATAAAGTTCTGCCAGTTCCTGTCATGCTCTGGCTTTTTGGGTCTTTTCTCTGGTGGCACAAAAACCTTCCAGGTCTTCTTCATCTCTTCCAAAGCCATCTCAGGTGGAGCTGGAGGGTCATGCTGTAAGAACCTGGCAAGTATGTCTATCTCCTCCTCATTCAACAGTCCCTGCCTACCCCAATCTGGCATACCACCCGGAGTTCCGTAAGTGATGAACACCTTTAGCGTTTCCGTCCCCATCTTCCTTGTCTTCTCAGGTAAAAGGTTTGGTCCAGTGGCACCCTTTCTCAAAGTCCCATGACAGCCCGCACACCTATCAAAGTAAATCTGTTTGGCAATCTCCATCTCCTCTTTGGTGATGGATGGAGGAGAAGCTTCCCCCTGTTGAGCCTTTGCATAATAAAGACCCCCACCTATAACGGCCCCAAAAAGTGCGGTTAACAACAGCCCCTTCTTCATGGCTGACCTCCTTCGGTGATTTTTATCACTTATACAAGTATAAATATAAGTAATAACTTACTAAATGTCAAGATTTTTTGATAGAAAAATCTTTTTATCGTTTTGCCCCAAACTAAGAGGGGCACCACTATGAAGGTTAAAAGCCCACCTACGAGATCCCCCCAGAAAAACCAGTCTATCTGATAACTCCCTTTCTCTGGATTATATCTAAAGCATCTTAGAAGGAAGCTTTCAAATACCCCAAGCCCCACTTCATCCTTTTTTGCTTCGATGGTAGCCAGCCTAAGCGACCTTGGGGAAGGGGACACCCCGTATATAACTCTTGAAACCTTCAGGGAGGGAGAGAGCACGTAAAAGAGGTTTGGATGTTCAAACTCTCCAAAGGCTTCGTTGTATTTGTAGCTAAAGCTTAAGCTTTTAAACAGCTCCTCTTTCCCCTTTGCTACTACCCAGTTGGAGGGTAGGTTGTGGACTTGCTTAAACTTCCTAAGGCTTTCCACAGTTTCAGAAGGGTCAAAGGACAGAGAAACAACCTTTGCATCCAGGTCACGCACAGCCTTTTTAAGCTCCTGGGTCATCAAAGGACAAGCGGAGGAGCACTTTGTGTATATGGGGTTTATTATCAGTGGCTTTCCTTCTGAAATCTCCTTTAAGGTTGTGCTTTTGCCATGTTCCGTCAGGATCTCAAAGTTTGGAATAGTCTTTCCCAAAACTTCCCTTTCTAAGGGCAGGGGAAAACTCAGGGAGAAGAGGGATAAAAAGAACAGAAAACTAAGGAGCGCGTTCATGTCTCATACCCATTATCAAAGTCTTGCCTGCGTAAGTTAAGAAGAGCATACCACCAAAAACTGACATTACAGCACCCAAACCCATTAGGTTTAAAAAGAGAAGGACGGAAGCGTCCTGAATATACTCAAAGCCATAGGTCTTTCTTGGAACGCCAAACCTCCCAGCCAGATAGAAACCTAAGACCAAAAAACCTATGCCCGCACTAAAAACTAAAGGCTGGAGCTTTGCCAACCTTTCCCATACCACAAACCCAAACCTCTCCTTTAGCATGTAGTAGGTAAATCCCATAAAGGCTATACTTACACCAGAAACCACACCATGATAGTGGGCTGGAATTCTAAGGTCGCTCTGCATCCCACCGTAGGCTATTATTTCCCCCATATAGTAGATAAGCATGGAGGAGAGTAAAGCAAAGATTGAGACGCTAAGGTTTGGTTTTATGTGCTTTAGTATGTAGAAGGTGTGTATGAGCACGGGAACCCCAAGGCCAACACCGAAGGAAACCACCGCAGTTTTGTGGGCTAACTTATCAGATACTGGGTCTGCAAAAAAGCCAACAAAAAGAGGGAAGGACATAAAGAGCATAAAAAGATTTCCAGCTGAAAGGATGGGATTAGACAAGCTTACCCCTGAGTTCCTTTTTAAAAGCTCATGCCATATCAATAGCATGGTGGAGGTGTAAAGAAACTGCTGGAGATGTCCGGGGATCCAAAACAGCCTTTCAAAGAACATTTTTTTACCGCCCTCATCGGTGGCTGTAAGCAAGGAAGGTAAAACTGTAATGATTGCCAGTATTCCAAAAGCAAAGCTCACAGCCAAGAGGTTGTTTTCTGAAAAGATCTCTTTAAAGTTGAGGCGTTTCAAGGCTTCTACTAAAAAGCCCAAGAAGAAAAGGAATAAACCGGCATAAAATATAGGATTATCAACAACTGGTATGTAGTTGTTGAGCTGGGGTTCTCCATAGGGCAGAAGGCAGGAGAGGGAAAGGAGGAGCGCCCCGAGTAGGGTGGCTGGAGGTGCAACCCTTTCTCTCCTGCCTTTTTTGTAATGCCAGTAAGCTAAGGTAAAGCTCATAAGCCATACGGTTATGGAAAAGGTTACGTGACCTACTAAAAAGTGATAAAAAAGTTGGGGCGAGTTAAGAAGGGAAACGACAGGTGTTCTTGACAGTGCTATGAGCAGTCCAAATAAACCCGCAAGAAGAAGGGAAAGGAGGGAGAGAGAAAGGTAGAAAAGATACATTATCTAACCTCCCACATGGCAGCAAGCCATCCCCAGTTGAGAAGCAGGAATATAAGGAAAACACCCATAAACAGAAGGGTTAGTGTAAGCGTTCCCGGTGCTTCAAAACCTCCATGCTCCTTAGCGGGGGGTGGAGGTGAGGCTACTTGAAGTTGCATGTCCTGAGGGCCTCTTACAGGCTCTCCAAAGAATACCGAAAAGACCACTATGAGGATCCACATAAGGGCCCCCACGACTGCAGCTATACCACCAACAGCAAAGAGCACCCAGAAGAAGTCAGTGGCTGGGTTGAAGGTGTAAGTGAAGGGACCGCC
Organism: uncultured Thermocrinis sp.; assembly: GCA_964655095.1. Lineage (GTDB taxonomy): Bacteria > Aquificota > Aquificia > Aquificales > Aquificaceae > Thermocrinis. Next base: position 4,131 of record CAZZKD010000139.1, on the reverse strand, counting down.
TGAGAAGGTTATGTCGTAGTGCCTTCTTGGCACACCAAAGGCACCGAGTATATACAGAGATACCGCAAACACCGCTATACCCAAGCCAAAAACCCAAGGCTGGATCTTTGCAAGACCGAAGAATGCGATCTTCTTTCTAAAGATCAGAGGAATAAGGTAATAGGTAGCTCCCATAAAGGCTAAGGTGGTTCCACCAACCACGGTGCCCTTGAAGTGTCCCGGAATGGAGAGGGTGTTGTGAACTATTATGTTAGTTTGCTCCATCCCATTAACCACACCCGTAACACCACCGATGAAGCCAAAGATTATTATGGATAGAAGCACTGCAGAGAAAGCGGGATTGCCCCAAGGTGCATTCTTTAACCAGTCAAACAAACCTTTTGTAAATCCTCTCCTCCTTTGGGCAGATTCAACGGCAGAGGGCACAGCAAAGGCGTGTATCATAGAAGCAAGGACCGCAATATACATTATGTAGCTTGTGTTAAAGACCTTCCAAGCTGGGCTTGGACCTGGGTCCACCAAAAGGTGGTGCGCTGACGCAACGTTTATGCCTATAACATAAAATACAAAGGCAAACCTACTGACTTTTTCGTTTATAGACGCTCCACCTACAGTAAGGAAGGCTCCAAGATACCAAACCGCTATCATAGCTGTTACGTTGATCTGTTGGGAAGAGTGTCCTAAACCCCACCAGACGAGTTTATAAACACCCGCGTCCATACTCTTTATTATTCCCAAAGACCAGAGTAAAGTAGGTATGTATATGATCGCACCAGTAGCAAGGGTTAAGGTGGCTATTATGGCTGCAGCCACAAGACCAAACGTAAAGAGAGGGAGGGAGTCTCCATAGGTCCTTTCCTTTCTTGCGATCAGCAAGTTTGCAAAGAAGAGGAAGACCCCTATGAGGGCACCAACCGCAAAGAGTATAATACCAAGATAATAAATAGGATGGGCTTGTAGCGGTGCGTAGGAGGTCATAAGGACGTCTGCATTACCCGAAAGTATGGTGAAGTTTACCAGCAGAAAACCAAGAACCATAAGGATAAGTGCAAGCCATCCAAACTTTGGAGAGGACATTCTGGAGTTTAAAATTACAGTGGAGCCAAAGTAAAGCCCTGCGATTTCAAAAAATACTATCCAGAAAATCAGGGCGTTTAGCCCATGAAGGGTTAATACCCTGTAATACCAATCTACAGGGAGGAGATGCACCACCTGCCACCTTGTTAAGACCAAAAGGAGCGCCGCTATCACACCTATAAGCAGTGAGACGACAGCCATAACTGCGTTAAGTTGAATGAGCCTTTCGGCTCTCAAATCTACCTTCAATCCTGTAATATCACAAGTTCTAAACATGGCTTTACCTCCTCACTCCTTTACTATTATTTTTCCTATCATCATGTGATGACCAATACCACAGAACTCGTTGCAAACTATGGCAAACTCTCCGGTAGAGGTGGGCTTAAACGTCAGCACGTAATCATAACCCGGATACACCATAAAGTTCATGTTCACAGGCTGTAGGGAAAAACCATGAAGCAGGTCCAAAGAGGAAATGTGAAACCTATACTCCTGCCCTTTCCTTAGAACCAAGACAGGCTCCCACCTCCACATCTTTCCCACCAAAAACACATCGCTGTTAGGCGGGGGCTCAACTACCGGTATGCCGTTCATCTCCCCAACCTTATACTTTTCAATGAAAGCCATGGTCAGAGCGTTAAATTCCTCAGGCGTTGTTCTGTAAGTGGTAAAGGATGGATTCTGTTTGCCATAGATGTGCCAGACGATCATCCAGAAAAAGAGAATGAGACACACCACAAGGGCTAAGGTGATCCACATCTTTTCGTCCTTTGCTACCCTCTTAAAATACCATCCTTCTTCAGGCGGTAGTAGCGCCATCTTATCTACCTCCCAAAAGCTCCTGCTTGATTTCCGCAGGTATGGGTGAGAGCCACGCAAGCTCTATAAGTCCCCAGATAAGGTAGGAGACTGCATAAATCGTGACCCCCAAGAAAAGCAAAAGCATAAAATCATCAAGTACTAACTGAAGGAAAGGTGCCTTCCTTTCCTCTGTCTTTCTCTCCTCCATGGCTACACCTCCGTAAGGATTTACTCACTAATTAATTTTATACTTTATGGTAAAAAAAGCAACATCTAAATTTCTCATAAAATTATCTTAATTTAACATGATTAACTTTATTAAAATCTGCTTATATTATTAAGTAAATGGTTGCTTACAGGAGGTAAAACATGGTTCAGATCCAAAGGCTTTACATAGCCTTTCAGAGGCTATCCTATCTCTTTAGTAGATTTTTCTCTTCAAAGCTCAACCCACTCTATCACTTGGGTGCAATTGCTATATTTTTGCTTGTTATAGATACCATCTCCGGAGTTTATCTGTTCTTCTTCTACAGTATAGACCCTCAGCATTCCCACGCATCGGTGGAGGCAATATCAGAAAGCTTTTTAGGAAATATAATGAGAGGAATACACAGATACTCCTCCGATGCGCTGATACTAACCGCAGTTGCCCACATGATACACGTGATAATCACCGATAGGTTCAGGATGTTTAGGTGGATTGCTTGGGTTAGTGGGGTTGCCACTTTACTCATTTTTTTAGCCATAGGTATATCGGGATACATACTGGTTTGGGATGAAAGGGCACAGCTTGTGGGCATACTCACCGCAAAGTTCTTTTCATTCCTGCCAGTTTTTGGAGATGCACTGATGAGCGCCTTTCTTGGAAGTGATCTTAAATACTTGGGAGGCCTCTTTAGAATTCTACTCTTTGCACACATAGCCTTAACTATACTTATTGTCTTTACTCTGTGGATTCATGTGATGAGAAACGCAAGGCCAAGGCTCATACCTCCTAAGTTTCTTTACATCTCCATAACTTTACTCATAGTTTTACTCTCCGTAGTTTTCCCAGCAAAGAGCGATCCACCAGCGGTAATCCACAAACTTCCCTTTGAGATGAGCGTGGATTGGTTTTACCTCTTTGGTTATCCCCTTCTCAAATACATACCCATGTCCGCAAACTGGCTGATCTTTTTGGGCTTCTTTACCTTTCTCTTTGTCTTTCCCTGGCTCATGAAGGGAAGAAGAAACCCACCTGCAAGGATAGATACGAATAAATGCACCGGTTGCGAGCAATGCTACATAGATTGCCCTTACGAGGCAATAATCATGAGGGAGTTTGACGGTGAAAAGAAGGCATTTTTGAGTGAGGAAAAGTGTGCCGGTTGTGGCATATGCGTAGGCTCCTGTAGCGTGCAAGCCATAGGCATATCTACCTTCCCGGTGGATGATATAGTTGAAAGAATAAAGCAAGAAAATCCGTCTTACGTGGTCCTTAGATGTCCTTTTAGTGCGGTTCCATCTGAAAAAGAGAAACTTTTGAGCTTTACTTTGCCCTGTGCTGGTGCCTTAAACACGCATTATGCGGAAGAAATTCTAAGGATGGGTGTGGAGGGATTGATAGTTATAGCTTGCGAATACGAAGATTGCTACTTTAGGGAAGGAAACAAGTGGCTCGAAGAGAGATACGAAAGAAAGAGAAGACCTATACTGAGAAAAAAGGTTGAGGGTGGAAGGATTTTAGTAATCGAAGCACCTTACGTTAAGTCGGTGGATAAGGAAATAGAGGAATTTATAGGTGCAAAAAAAGAGGGGAAAGACATACGTATTATCCCCTCTGGAAAAGTTAATTACGCCTTAGCAAGCCTTGTATTATCGGTCCCCATCTTTCTTTTCTACCCGCTGACCACACATCGCGTTTCTTTTTATCCAACTGAAAGCTCCGCGGTGGTAGTTAGCTTTAAATACAGGTCTTCCCCAGTAAAGGAGGCAGTACAAAAAGGCGAAGGCTTAAAACATATGCGAGCTCAATCTACCATAATAAAAGAAAGGTCTCCTATAAAGGTGGAGGTCTACGAAGATGACAAGGTCATTTACTCCAAGATCTTTAATCCAAGGGGTATAAGGAAAGATGCGTCTATCTTTGTTTACGATGAGCTTTTTATCAAGCCTGGGAATTACCAACTTTTGGTAAGGATAGAAGAGACGAAGGTCAAGGGTGTTGAGAAAACTGCAAAGTTTGAAGCTTCCTTAAAAGCTAAGGACAGCATT
>CAZZKD010000138.1:0-11139 GCA_964655095.1 uncultured Thermocrinis sp. | reverse complement strand
AAGGGCAAAAGCGGAGAGTGTTTTTCAAAGCTTACAAACTTTAGCCTCTGCCTTACAACAGCACTTTGGCACTCCCATTTTTATAACCTTTAACAAAGACAGCAACTCCGTAGTAGTAGTAGCAAACGAAAAAACGCAGAGTATAGCAAAGGAGTTTATAGAAACCTTAGACAGGCAGAGCTTGGGACCCTTAGAAAGAAGCTTTTACCTTATAAAGCTAAAGCATATCTCCGCAGAAGAGCTATACAAGAGTATTCAAACCCTTTTCAGGGAAGTTTCTCCAACCACCCCTGTTCAAACCCAGGAGCCAAGAGGAACACCCATTGACCTCAGAGGTCCAGAAACGCCTCTGAGAAGGGAAGAAACACAAAAACCACAGCCAACTCCTTTGACTACCATAGAAACCAAAGAAGGTGTAAGGATCGGCTTTGACAGGGGGACAAACTCCGTAATAATCTACGCCACACCTCAGGAGTATGAAAGTTTAAGGGCTTTTATAGAAAAGATAGACGTAAAAAGAAAGCAGGTTTTAATAGCAGCCACTGTGGTGGAAATGAGCACAAGTAAGGCTTTGGAATTGGGAGTAAGGTGGCAGATCTTTGGCACCCAAGGTGGAGGAGCGTTTGGTGGTTCAAGCCTTCAGGACGTCTATAGCGCCATAATATCCGGAAACTTTGTGATAGGTGCGTTAAGTAAAGCGGGTAGAACTATAACCATAGGTGGGACTTCCCTGTTTTTCCCAGACTTGGTGCTTCTGTTTTCCCTTTTAGAAAAAGGTAGTGGTTTTAACATAGTGTCAAACCCAAAGGTGCTAACCCTTGACAACCAGGAGGCGGTCATAAAGGTGGGTCAAGTAATTCCCTTTGCGTCCGGAGTAAAGTTTGACATAAACGGACAGCCAGTAATAACCTACGATTACAAAGAGGTGGGATTGAACCTAAGCGTAACGCCCACCGTATCCGAAAAAGACCTGAGACTTTCGATAAACCTAAGCGTGCAGGAGATCATAGACTTTCTTAGGCCTCAGATAGGGACGCTGAGCTATGCCATACCAGTAACCTCAAACAGACAGCTAAACTCTGAAGTGGTGGTGGAAAACGGACAAACTATAATCCTTGGTGGGCTTGTAAGCACAAAAGCTCTAAACACCAAAGAGGGTGTGCCCGGTCTTCAGAACATTCCAGTTCTTGGATGGCTCTTCAAAAGAGAGGTCAAATCCGAAGACAAGGTTTCTCTCTTCATATTTCTTACGCCATACGTTATAGAGAGTGCAGAGGAGCTTTCGCGCATCACCCAAGAACATCAAAAGCTAGCCGAGGAGCTAAAAAAACTGCTTCAGGAAAAGAAGAAACAGGAAGATGAAGAGCGGTATTAAACAAACCATCCTGTTGGGCTTACTTTTCTTTTTTTTTAGTCTTTTTCTCGTTTTTGCAACCCTTCCTAAGTTTCTAATACTTGACAGAATTCTTTTGAAAAAGGGCATCTACCTTATGGCTGAGGGAGTAGAGGAAAAACTGCTCAGTCTAAGACTACGGAAAGCCCAGATCTACATAAAGGACTTTAAACTTGGTGAGTTTGAAAGTTTGGAGCTGTCTTTTGGGACCTTTTATCTTTTGCTAAGCGGACAGTGTGCGGGTGGTAGCTTTCAGATAAAGCTATATCTCAATAAAGAGATCGTCGCCAAAGGAAAAGACCTTGGTTGTATCAGAAATGCACAGGTAAAGTCCTTAGACCTTCAGATAGCAGAGGGAGTAAAGGGTGGCTTAGAGCTTACAAACGTAAAACTCAAAGAACTTAATTTGGACGAGCTTAGTTTAAACTTTAAGGGAAATGTGTTCAGCGGAGAGGCAAAAACTGCTGGTTTAACCTTCTTGGGCGATGGGGTTATCTCCTTCAACAAACAAAACCCTCTTAGCTCTTCCATAAACGGCAAGCTTTTAGGAAGTGGTATGACTATGCTTTTATCTGGCACTTTAAATAATCCCTCCCTTGAATTTGCCAGGTAATGCCCTACTCCACCATCCTCAACAATCTGGCGTGCTTTTTATAAACCTTTAGCACATACTCGCTGTTTTCCTTTGCTTTGTCTCCTTTGTTGTAGCAATCTATCGCAAGCTTTACGTTTCCTTTCTTTGCATCCATACACCTTTTAAGAACCATAGCGCCAAAGTGTATGTTGTAGCATGGTTCCCAGATCCATTCAGTAGGGATCTTATACTTTTTGAGCCAGTGGGAGTTTATCTGCATAATACCGTAATCTACGCTACCGTTTTTGTTGCGGTTTATTGCCCTTGGGTTAAAACCACTTTCCACGCTGGCAATAGCAACCAGAAGGTAAGGATCCACTCCATACCTTTTGCCCGCATCAAAAAAGCAATGATAGAAAGCAAAGGAAAGGTTGAGAGAAAAGAGCAAAAGAAAAGTTATCGTCTTCATTCTTTCTTTTTGGGCACCTCAAGAACTTTGTAAAGAAGGCTACGAATTTCCTTGAGCTCTTCTTTCACTTCCTTGCGGAGCTCTTCAATATCTTTCTTTACTTCTTTACGAAACTCCATGAACTTTACCCTCAAATCATCGATCCTTCTATTAGTATCATCAATCCTTTTGTTTAATATAGATGCGGTAATACCTACAACTGCTATAAGGCTTGCTATGATGGTTAGCGCTTGTATCCACTCCATAAAAATTAATTTAACCGACCTTTTTTTTAAAAAGGGTTTCTCTTAGCAGAAACAAAACGATCCCCGTGGATACCATAGCATCCGCTAAGTTGAAGGCTGGATAAGAAAACTTTCCGTAAGAGAGGTATATAAAATCTCTAACCTCGCCAAGGATTAGTCTGTCGTAAAAGTTTCCAAGCGCACCACCACCTATGGCACCCATAGACAAAGATACAAGCCAATCTCTACTCTTGACTGTGTAGAAAAAAGTAAAAACTATCACAATGGGTGGTACCCCGAGCAATATTGGTATCCTTAACCAATCTGGAACGTCAGAAAGCAGTCCAAAGGCAACACCCTTGTTATAAACAAGCACCAGCTTTAGAAATGGCAGAACTTGAATATCTTCCTTTATAAACGATTCAGCCAAATGTTTCGTAAATAGGTCCAAAAGGAAAACAGTAGAGAGAAAAGCCAAGTATATCAAAGCGTGTTGGTTAAGTATTCTCTCCATACCCTTTCTAAGTCCTCAACCTTTTCCCTTAGGATTAGCTCTTCATAGATCTTTATAGAAAGCTCTGGCTCTTCCTTTACCTTTCCCAAAAGCATCCAGTCTAAGCCAGCCTCTTCTACAGCGTTCTTTAAGAGTTCTTCTTTGCCCTTTTCTACGCTTACTATGACCCTCGTTGGGCTTTCTGAAAAGAAAAATCTATCAAGCCTTTCCTCTGTGTATATATTAAGCTCAAGGCCAAGCCCAGTTCCAAAGGCGCATTCTAGCAGAGCTATCAAAAGTCCTCCTGTGGATACGTCGTGGGCAGAAAGGACAACATGTTCCTCTATGAGTTTTATAAGCACTTCTTGCAAAGCTTTTTCTTTCCTTAGATCCACCGCTGGCACATCCCCTGCGACCAATCCATGAACCACCTTCAGGTATTCGCTTCCACCCAAGCTGAGCTTTCTTCTTAGGTCTCCTATCAAAAAGATCAAACTACCTGCCTTTTCAAACCTGTGGGATACAAAAGTCTTTCCTTCAATGTAGCCTACCGCAACCACTATAGGTGTGGGATATACGTTTCTTATCTCTTTACTTTCTACAGTTTCGTTATAGAGAGATACATTTCCGCTAACTACTGGCACACCAAAATACTTACAAGCGTCAGCCATTCCGCTTACTGCCTTTTCCAACTGCCACATAATTTCCGGTCTTTCTGGATTTCCAAAGTTTAAGCAGTCAGTTATTCCTAAGGGTTTTGCGCCAACGCAGGCAAGGTTTCTGAGAACTTCCGCAATTATGTATTTACCCCCTTCGTAAGGGTTCAGAAAGACCATCCTACCGTTTCCTTCACAGCTCAAAGCTATAAGTTTTTCACTTTTTAGCTCAGGATAGACTACCCACTTGACCCTTAAAATGGCACTGTCTGCCCCAGGCACCAAGACTGTATTGGTTCCCACCTGATAATCATACTGACTGTATATCCACTCCTTTGAGCACACGTTGGGAGAAGACAAAAGCTTGTAAAGGGCTTCCCTTAAGTCTGCTTCCTTTAGCTCATCCTCGTTGAAAGCTCTCAAGTCCTTTATGTAATCCGGTTCCCTGCTTGGCCTTTGATAGATGGGTGCCTCTTCGGTTATCAAGCTTACCGGAAGTTCCGCTACAAGCTCTCCATTAAAGTAAGCTCTAAAAATGCCATCTTCTGTCAATCTTCCCACCACCTCCCCTTCTAAGTGAAACTCTTTGGCTAACTCTCTAAGCCTTTCCACCTTTTCTTCTTCTACCACCAAAAGCATTCTCTCCTGACTTTCTGAAAGGAGTATTTCGTAAGGTGTCATACCTTGCTCTCTGAGGGGGACCTTCTCCAGATATAGCTCTACACCCATTTTGGACTTGCTGGCAAGCTCTGAAGATGCACCTGCCAAACCAGCAGCGCCTAAGTCCTGCATACCAACAATAAGACCCTCCTCTACTATCCTCATTATTGCCTCTATCAGCTTTTTTCCAAAGTATGGGTCTCCTACTTGGACGTTTGGTCTTTTGCTTTCCGTGTCCTCTCCAAACTCACCCGAAGCCATAACCGCTCCGTGAATGCCGTCTCTACCTGTAGAAGAGCCTATAAGAAAAAGCAGTTGGCCTGGCTTTGTGCCTCTTGCCCTAAGCATTCTGCCCGCAGGTATAATTCCAAGACAGAAGGCATTCACAAGCGGGTTCGTTTTATAACACTCTTCAAAAAAGGTTTCCCCACCCACCGTGGGAACACCTATGGAGTTCCCATAATGAGAAATGCCTTTTACCACTCCTTTGACTATATACCTTGTCTTTGCGTCCAACGGAAAACCAAAGCGCAAAGAGTCCATCAAAGCAATAGGACGGGCACCCATTGAAAGAATGTCCCTTATTATTCCTCCCACACCTGTTGCGGAACCGTTGAAAGGCTCTATAAAAGAGGGATGGTTGTGGCTTTCTATCTTAAAGGCAAGCCAGACCTGATCGTCAAGCTTAACCACACCTGCGTTTTCTCCCGGTCCTTGAATAACATGCTCCCCTTGCGTAGGAAAGAGTTTTAAAAGTCTCTTTGAGGACTTGTAAGAGCAGTGTTCTGACCAAAGAGCTCCCAAAACGCCGAGCTCTAAGTGATTGGGCTTTCTACCGAGCCTTTCAACTATCCTCTCATATTCTTCTTTAGAAAGTCCGTGAAGTTCGTATGCTTCAACCACCAAGATGTTATTATAACAGAATGCTTTTTAGAGCTTCTTCTCTTTGCCTGCAGGTAGCACACTCTCCGCAGGGAGGCTCAGTTCCCCTGTAGCAGGAATAAGTCTTCTCAAAGGGAACGCCCAAGGACACACCCAAACTGACAATATCCCTTTTTGTCATACCCAAAAAGGGTGCATAAACTTTAAGCCTTACCTTCCTTTTTGCGCTTAAAGTGGAACCACAGGTCAATGCACTCTCTGCAGCACTTATAAACTCTGGCCTACAGTCTGGATAGGGAGAGTCCAAAGAATGAACCGCAATGCCTATGGTGTCAATCTCGTAAGCATCCGCATAAGCCCCTGCTATGGCTAAAAAGATCAAGTTTCTCATAGGGACAGTGGTTATGGGTGGAGTGTCCTTGCGGTATTCTTCGGAGGGAACCTCCGGACCACCTTCCAAAAGGGCTGAGCCTTTTATCCCTTTAAGGGAGGGCAATTCCACTATTATGTGTTCTACCCCTGCTATTTTTGCAAGCTCTTTTGCATACTTTAGCTCAACTTTGTGTTTTTGTCCATAATCGAAGGAAAGGGCCAAAACCCTTTCGTATTCCCTTTTTGAAAGCCAGAGTAAAACTGCGCTGTCTATTCCACCAGAGAGTAGGACTATTATGCTTTTCATTTTTTATGCCGGAGGAGGGACTCGAACCCCCACGCCCTTGCGGGCAGGAGATTTTGAGTCTCCCGCGTCTGCCAGTTCCGCCACTCCGGCTAATTATAATTATAATGTGGTTTGCCAAAACGTTCAAAGGATAGAAGAGCGAATCCTTCAAGCTTGCCAAAGGTCCGGAAGAAGCAGAGAGGAAATAATCCTTCTTGGAGCATCCAAGTATGCAGACGCCGAAAAGATAAGACAGGCTTATCAATGTGGTGTTAAGGTCTTTGGAGAAAGCAGGGCACAGGACTTTTTAAAGAAACTGGAAATTTTGAAGGATCTACCCATAGACTGGCACTTCATAGGCAGACTTCAAACAAACAAAGTCAAATACATCATAGACAAAGTTTCCCTTATCCATTCGGTGGATAGACCTAACCTTGCGGAGGAAATAAACAAGAGGGCAGAAAAAATACAAAAGGTCCAAGACGTGCTTATAGAAGTTAATGTGGGTGGTGAGGAAACAAAGGGTGGAGTAAGCCCAGAAGAGCTAAAAAATCTCTTTGAATACTGTCTAAACCTAAAAAACATAAGGGTTTTGGGACTTATGGCCATACCACCTTACGAAGAAGACCCAGAAAAGGTAAGACCTTACTTTATAAAGCTGAGAAAGCTTAAGGAGATGTTGGAAAAAGACTACGGGATTAAACTTCCACACCTTTCCATGGGTATGTCAAATGATTTTGAAGTAGCTGTAGAAGAGGGAGCTACCATTTTAAGGATTGGCTCTGCCCTGTTTTCTTAGTTTGGCAAGCTCTTCGCAAAGCCTTAGGGCGTGTAAGGAAGGAGAAAGGTCTGCTATCCCTTTCCAGGCTATGTCGTAGGCGGTTCCGTGATCTGGAGAGGTGCGAGGGATAGGAATGCCAAGTGTCATATTAACTCCATCTTTAAAAGCCAAAAGCTTAAAGGGTATAAGCCCTTGGTCGTGATACATACACAAAAACACATCACAGCTTTTGCTTAAAAAGGCAGAATCTGGAGACAAAGGTCCCTCCACTTTGTAACCTTCCGATCTTAACTCCTCTATTGCAGGAAGGATCTCCTTAACTTCTTCCTCTCCTATAAGCCCACCTTCTCCCGCATGGGGGTTCAAGCCAAGTATTCCAACGGAAGGCTCATAACCAAACCATTTTTCATACTCCTTAGCTATAAGCTTTACCTTACTGACAATGTTTTGTTTTGTAACCTTTTCTATGGCTTCCTTCAAAGAAAGGTGGGTTGAAAGCAGGCACACTTTTAACTTTTCCGAATACATCAGCATGGCGTAGTCTTTGATACCAAAGGCCTGAGCTAAAAATTCAGTTTGACCTTCAAAAGAAAACCCTGCTAACTTAGCCCAGAACTTGCTTATAGGCATGGTAAGAAGACCATCTATCTTTCCATAAACCGCATCTACTGCTATCCTTCCCAAGTAAGCTACCGCCACCTTTCCGGAGGTAAAAGAAGGCTCAGGTTTCTCCACTTCGGAGATGTTTAGATCAACGATATAAACGCCGGGTTTTTCAACCTTCTCAGGAGTATTTATCAGGTTCGCTTCAAAGCTTTTACCCAATTCCCTTGCACAGGCTCTTAGTATTTTTTCTTCTCCATATATGATGTAAGCCTTTTCTTTATCAAAGTGTTCGCTTAGTTTAATTATGAGCTCCGGCCCTACACCTGCGGGGTCTCCGATAGTTATGCCTATCTTAAACATTAAGTTTATAATTATAGTCCTATAGGAGGATCATCGAATGTTATTAAATCTGGAGATTAGAACCCAACTTAGAGACCTGTTTGAAAAAGAGCTTGAAAAGGAGGTAAAAGTTAAACTCTTTAGTCAAGCTATAGGTTGTGAGACGTGTCAGACTGCGGAGGAGCTTCTCAAAGAGGTTGAGAGCCTATCTTCGGACAAGTTAAAGCTTGAGTTTTATTCGCCAGTAATAGACAGAGCTGTAGCGGAAGCATACAAGATAGAGCGGGTGCCCACATTGGTCATAGAGGGAGATAAAGACTATGGCATAAGATATATAGGACTTCCTGCAGGTCTTGAGTTTTCCACGCTTATAAACGGCATCATCCAAGTTTCCAAGAGAAAGCCAAAGCTGAGCGACAGGACCATAGAGATCCTCCAAACCATAGACTTGCCTATGGAAATTATGGTCTTTGTAACCACGAGTTGTGGATACTGTCCTGCTGCAGCCATAACAGCCATGAACTTTGCAATAGCAAGCGATTATGTAAGTGCGGTTATCGTGGATGCAGGAGAAAACATGGACCTTGCAGAGCTGTATCAGGTGGTGGGTGTGCCGAAAATAGTTATAAACAAAGGGCTGGTGGAGTTTGTAGGGGCTCAGCCAGAGAATGCCTTTTTGGGCTATTTAGTCTCTGCTTATGAAAAACTAAAAAATAACAATTAGGAGGTTTTTCCATGCAGTTCTTCTTGGACACAGGAAATGTGGAAGAGATAAAGCAAGCCTTAGAGTGGGGTATTTTGGATGGTGTTACCACCAATCCAAGCCTTATAGCAAAAACAGGTAGGCCCTTTTTGGAAGTGGCAAAGGAAATTCTGCAGTTGGTGGATGGACCGGTGAGCTTAGAGACTGTGTCAAGGGACGCAAAGGGTATGATTAAAGAAGGTAGAAAGCTTGCGGATCTTGGCGACAACGTGGTGGTAAAGATCCCCATGACTCCGGAAGGCATGATAGCTGTGCAGGAGTTGGAATCAGAAGGCATACCGGTTAATGTTACCTTAGTGTTCTCCCCATCCCAAGCCCTTATAGCTGCAAAGGCTGGAGCTACTTTTGTCTCACCTTTTGTAGGTAGATTGGATGATGCGTCAAACGAGGGTATGAAAATCATAAGGGAAATAAAGACCATCTTTGACAATTACGATTACGATACGCAGATCATAGTAGCAAGCGTGAGACATCCAATGCACGTGGTAGAAGCGGCGCTTATAGGGGCGGACATATGCACCATGCCCTTTGAGGTAATGAAGAAACTATTCCAACACCCATTGACGGATAAAGGAATAGAGCTATTCCTCAAGGACTGGGAGAAAGTGCCAGGAAAACCTTTCTAAAACTTCTTCCCAGAGAAAAGCCTGATCAAGTCGTTTAGTATTACAAAAAGGGAAAGGGCTATTATAAGAGCTAAACCCGTTTTTTGCCAAGCTTCTTTGAACTTAACAGAGAGCGGTTTTCTTCTCAACATCTCAATAAAGAATAGAACTATCAGGCCCCCATCAAGCATGGGAAGTGGAAGAAGGTTGAATATGGCTAATTGAACAGAGATAAAGGCTAACAGGTTTAAGTAAGGGATTATTCCCTGCTGGGCAGACTGTCCTGCCAACTGGGCAATGGCTATAGGTCCCCCCAAGTTTGTAGGAGACAAAGCGCCAGTTATCATACTCCACACAGCCTTTAAGGTTAGCCCAGAAAGAAGAACGATCTTTTCCACACTGGCAACTAAGGATTCATAAACTCCTTGTTTTAGTCTTACCGTTTCTATATGTGGTATAACACCTATCACGGAAAGGTTGGTTTTTGGATCCCTCATAGGAAGGATCGTTAATTCTTTTTCCCTTCCGTCCCTTTCTATTCTTAGGTTTATCTTTTCGGAGGACCTTATGAGCTTTACCGCCTCTTGCCAAGTTTTAACCTCAACTCCGTTTATGCTTAATATTCTGTCTCCCTTTCTTATACCCACCTGATGGGCAGGGCTTCCTTCTAACACACCACCAATAACAGGCTCTATGATAGGCTCCGCGCCAAAGGCTTTTGGGTTTCTAACATCCAACTCCCCCCTTAAAACCTCAACCTTTCCACCTCTTAGCACTTCCACAGTTATTGTCCTTGCAAAGATCTCTCTTAGCATTCTTTCCTCTAAGTCTTTCCAGGTTTTAACCTCCTTTCCGTTTACGGAAAGCACCAAGTCCCCTTCCCTTATACCTAATCTTTCAGCCAAGCTATTTTCTTGCACATACCCCACCACAGGTTTTTCTAAAGCATACTTTGGAACTTCTTTACCCAACACACCAAGAAACCAAAAGACAAGGATCGCCAGAATGAAGTTAAAGAATGATCCCGCAAAGGCTATTAGTATTTTCTGCCAATTGGGCTTGGAGGAGAAAGCTCTCGGATCCGCTAAGTTATCCTCTTCACCGTAAAGCTTGACAAATCCACCCAAGGGTATGACTGAGAGCCTGTACTCAGTTTCTCCATACTGCTTTTTTAAGAGCACAGGACCAAAGCCTATGGAAAAGACTTCCACCTTTACACCAAAAAGCTTGGCAAACAAGAAGTGCCCAAGCTCGTGAAACCAAATTAAAACACCTATGAGTACTAAAAAAGCTACTACGTATTCCATTCCGCAAGAATCTCGTCAGGTATTCTAAAGTTATCCCTAAGTTGCCCGTTGCCAAGTATTACAAACTTTTGTATGGTTAGCTCTTCCAAAGCCATTGGACCTCTTGCGTGTATTTTGTCTGTGGAAATACCCATCTCTGCTCCAAGCCCAAACTCGTTGCCATCGGTAAATCTTGTAGATGCATTAACATAAACCGCAGCGGAATCTACTTCTGCAAGGAACTTCATAGCCTTTGTGTAATTTTCTGTTATTATGGCGTCTGAGTGCTTTGAACCATACTTTTCTATAAATTCTATGGCTTCGTCCAAACTGCCCACCACCTTTATGGCAAGTATCAAGTCCAAAAACTCTTCGTAGTAATCCTCCTCCGTTGCGGGAACAGCCTTCACAAAGTCAAGCTTTGGATGGGATTTTATTACCTTTAGGCTCTCTTCATCGCACCTTAGCTCCACACCAGCCCTTCCGAGTATGTAGGCCATCTTTGGAAGAAAGCTATTAAGAATATTTCTGTGGATTATCAGGTTCTCTACCGCATTGCAAACAGATGGTCTTTGAACCTTTGCGTTATAAACTATGTGATAAGCCTTTTCCAAGTCCGCCTCTTCATCTACGTATATGTTGCAAACTCCTTTGTAGTGCTTTATAACCGGTACTTTTGCGTTTTCGGCTACCGCCCTAATTAAACTTTCTCCACCCCTTGGAATAGCTACATCTACCTTACCCTCCATT
>CAZZKD010000137.1:0-3779 GCA_964655095.1 uncultured Thermocrinis sp. | reverse complement strand
GTAGCGATACAAACATGGTATTGTTATATTATAGCGCAGGCTGGTTAATTAGGGAAGGGCTGAGCTTTGTGGGAATTTTTGGACAAAACCTCATTCGTTATAATTATACTTTCTTATGACCAGCTTTGACTTAAATCTTTCCGCTTTTCCATACACATTTCTTTTAATTTTATTTGTGGTTTTAGTATCCTATATAAATCAACTGAAGGCAGAAAGAGATCTGATAGAGAGCTCTCTAAGAACTACAGCCCAGCTAATTCTCATAGGATACGTGCTGAAGCTAATATTTAATATAAAATCGTTGATCCTGTCTTTTTTGGTCTTACTGATCATGTCAGCAGTAGCATCTTTTGTAGCGGTGGAAAGGTTGCGTCTGAATGAATCTTTTTTAAAAAGCTGGTTTATTAGCTTTGTATCTTTAAACCTTTCTACGGCTCTTGTTTTTGCTTTTTTGCTCTTACTCGGTTTAAAGAGTTATGATCCACTGGAACTTATAATACTCTGGGGGTTGATTTTGGGAAATTCCCTAAGCAATGTGGGGCTTACTTTTGAGAGGCTCAAATCGGAAGTCAGAAATAGGCGATTGGAAATTGAAGCTATGGTAGCCCTTGGTGCTCCTCTGAAATTGGCTCTGCGTGAGATCATGCAAAATTCAGTGAGAGCTTCCATGATGCCAAAGTACAACATGCTCAAATCTGCTGGTATAGTGCATATTCCTGGTGTGGCGGTTGGTATGATAGTCAGTGGGGTAGATCCTTTAGAAGCTATGGCCTTTCAGGTGGTGGTGATGTTTATGATAGTTTCCGTTGGATTTCTCACTTCCTCTATGGTGGTAAGTCTCACTTATAAATCAGCTTTGAGCTTTGCAAATGGATAGGCTAAATCCGTCTCAGGAGAGGGTGGTTAAACATTTTGGCTCACCCCTTATGGTAATAGCTGGCGCTGGTTCTGGAAAGACAAAAACCTTAGCCCACAAGGTAGAGTTTTTGCTAAAAGAGAAAAATATAGACCAGAAGAGGATACTTGTTATAACCTTTACCAACAAAGCAGCAAAGGAGATTGCTCAGAGGATAGAAAAGGTTTGTTCTGTAAGGATTGAATGGATTGGCACTTTTCACTCTGTGTCTTTAAAAATGCTAAAAGAAAAAGGCAGGCTCATACACATTCCAAAAAACTTTTCGGTCATCGACAGAGAGGACAGCGAGAGTATTATAAAAAACTTACTAAAAAGCAGAGGCTTAGACCTAAGGGTTTTAGACATTCTAAAAGCTTATATGTCCCACAGAAGGGAAGACTTAACCCCCACTAAAGATCCAAAATTGGAACCACTTTTTGAAGAATACATAAGCTATCTTAGGAGCAACAACCTTTTGGACTTTTCAGATTTACTTTGGGAATTTTTAAGGTTGTGCAAGGTCACGAACTTAAAGGGGATGTTTGATTACATATTAGTGGATGAGTTTCAGGACACGAACACAGTCCAATATGAGATTCTAAAAAATATAGCAAGGGACAATGTGTGCGTGGTGGGAGATCCAAACCAGTGTATTTACGAATGGAGGTACGCAAGACCTGAAAACATGCTAAGATTTATGCGCGACTTTAACCCAGAGATTATAAAGCTGGAATACAACTACCGGTCCAAAAGACACATCATAGAGGTTGGTAACTGCGTGCTTTTAGCATCCCAAGCGGAGTGGAAGGACCTTATCCCCTGCATGATTTCAGTGCGCGGTGGAGAAGAAAAACCTGTGGTTAGGAGATTTTCAAACGAACAGGAAGAGGCAAGGTGGATAGCGGAAAATATAAAGGAACTTAGCAGATCTTATTCTTTTTCTCAGATAGCTATACTCTTAAGGGTAGGTTATCTGACAGATATGTACGAGAGGACGCTTTTTAGTGCAGGCATTCCTTACAAGGTAGTAGGAGAGGTAAAGTTTTTTGAAAGGGCAGAGATAAAGGACGCCCTTAGCTTTCTGAAAGTTTTGGTAAACAGACAGGACAGGTTAAGCTTTGAGAGGGCTCTGGAAGTTACAACGCGGGGCATTGGCAAAGCTACTTTGAACCACATAGAGAAGTTTTACAGCCAAAATTGGCTAAAAGCTTGCGAACTTTCGCTAAAAAGTCTCCCATCCTCAAAGGCTCATGTTTTATACCAGTTTTTGCTAAAGCTAAAAAAGATGGATCTAACCAATTATGCCAAAAGCTTAGAAGAGTTTTTACAAGACATAGACTTTTTTGAAAGGCTCAAAGAACGATATCCAAAAAACTGGTGGGAAAGGGAAGAAAACGTAAAGGAGCTTTTAAGATACCTAAAGGAAAAGGAAAAAGAGGGAGCTACCGTCCAGGAAGTGCTTGAAGAGATAAACCTTATAGGAGGGAGCGAGGAGGAAAACGCTGGAGTAAAGATTATGACTATCCATGCGAGTAAAGGTCTTGAGTTTGATGCGGTTTTCCTGCCAAGACTTGAGGAAGGAATACTACCTCACGAAAAGAGCTTAAATGATATTAGAGAGTTAGAAGAAGAAAGACGCCTTTTCTATGTGGCTATAACCCGTGCTAAGGATCTGCTGTTTATGAGTTATACAAAAACAGACAACAACAAACCAAGCAGATTCCTTTCGGACATAGATAAAAGGCTTCTTGACCTGTCTGCGTTCAAAAAAGAAGCTCCCACCTTGCCAGAGCTTGCTGGCGGTGTAAAGTTAAAAGTTGGTCAGGAGGTGATCCACAGAGTTTTTGGGAAGGGAAGGATAGTAAAGTTAGAAGGAGAAAAGGCTACGGTAGATTTCAACGGAAAGCTTAAAACTATATACTGCACTTTCCTTGAGCCTCTATAAAAATAGTGTTATTCCTGCCACTCCATAAGCTCCGTTCTTGTAGCAAAGCTTTATCTTCTCCCAGGTAATACCACCTAAAGCATATACGGGAATGCTAACCTTAGAAGCCACTTCTTTTAGGTAGGAAAGGCCTAAGGGCTTTGTTTCTGGATGGGAAGAGGTTTGGAATATAGGACTTAGCGTTATAAAATCTGCTCCCTCCTTTTGGGCATAGAAAGCTTCTTCCAAACTGTGAGCTGAGTATCCAACTATGAGCTCGGGGGCTATTTTCTTTACCACGCTTGGAGGTAAGCCATTCGCGGGCAGATGCACGCCGTCTGCCAAAACTGCAAGGGCAATATCCACTCGGTCATTTATCAGAAGCATAGCGAAAAACTCCTTTGTTATTTGCCTGACCTTCAGGGCAAGCTGGTAATAGGCTCTGCCAGACTTATTTTTTTCTCTTAGCTGGACCATCTTAACACCCTGGTGCAATACCTTTCTAAGGGTTTGCTCAAAATCTTCTCCGTACCTTATGGAGTCAGTGATGGCATAAAGGTTAGGAAGTTGCATATCAATGGTAAAATTATAAAGCCATGGTAAGGATAGAAGAGATAAAAGCGAGGGAAGTATTAGACTCAAGGGGAAATCCTACGGTAGAGGTAGAGGTCAGACTATCTTCTGGTGCTTTGGGAAGGGCTATAGTGCCAAGTGGTGCATCCACGGGAGAAAGGGAAGCCTTAGAGCTGAGAGACCATGACCCAAAAAGATACTTAGGTAAAGGTGTGCTCAAGGCTGTTGATAACGTAAATTCAATAATAGCAAAAGAACTAAGAGGTTTGCCTGCAGAAAATCAAAAGGAGATAGACCATATACTTATAGAGCTGGATGGCACGCCTAACAAAAGTAAGCTTGGAGCAAACGCCATACTTGGTGTAAGCATGGCTGTAGCAAGGGCTA
>CAZZKD010000136.1:0-2432 GCA_964655095.1 uncultured Thermocrinis sp. | reverse complement strand
AAGACTCTGTTACATTAGGGAATTGGACAGGTGTGCGGTATAGGCGCCTTAGCGCCGATCAAATCAATTGGCAACGCAGTGTAGCAAGAACTTATAATGTAGATGTTAGGCGCACTGTCATTTTCACAATAACATCTCAAGCTCTTGGTGGAAGTCAAATAGATGATATTGCTCGTATCCCTGACCCCCCGCCCAGGCACAGCCCCCCTGATCGTCCTGCTGTATCAGCGATAAACGAGAACGCAATTGCCCAAGATCAGGAAGCAGACACTGGAGAGAAAGAGAATTTTCTGCGCAGCAATATTGTATTGCACGAGTTAACTCATTTGTTGAATGATATAGGTAATCATTGCAGGGCTAATAGTCCCACATGTGTCTGGCGGACGGAGAAAAATATTCATTTTTATAGCAGGATGACTAATAATTACACAATCCGTGGATACCTTGTATCCTTACCTTGGCATACTTTGGATGAAGTTAATGAAATGCGCCAATCGTTAGGATTGCCAAGACATAGACCTTAGGTTTAGAGGTGATGAATGATGACCAAAGCAAGAGCGTTCTTAAGTTTCAGCATATTTGGTTTGTTCTTTTGCTTCTACCTACTGACAACCCAACAAAAAGGCATTTCTCAGGTGACGGGTAAACTTAAAGGATGGGAACTTAAGGGAAACGAAATTCTTTTGGAGTTATGCGGAGAGAATAAGGAATTCCCTCACGGCATTTATGCCCTTGACCCTTTTGCCCCTAACCCTAAACTCAGACTTCTGGTGAAAGGCGGAAGACGACCGGTTTGGAGTCCAAAGCGTCGTTTTGTTGCTTATCTTAGGAACGACAGCCTATGGATCATTGACCGAAAAGGGAATTTTACTTGGATGTGGAATTCTTTTTTAAGCAACTTAGGCTTTCATGACCCACCAGTTGTTTGGACATGGAAGGAAGGATTCCTTGTGGTTTGGCGAATTTCGTCATGGGGAGGAACGGTTCTTTATCAATCAGATGAGGCGCCAAAAGAGGGTGAAGAATGGCATCCTTTTGCACCCCTCGTGGTTATGCCCTTGAAACGGCGTTTGCCAGAAAAACCGCTTCCCAATAAAGGGAGCATTCGGTGGGATGACCTTTTATGTTTCAATAACCCAACTGCCTCTCCCGATGGCAAATATGTGGCAGCGGAAGTTTATCCTTCTGGACCAGAGGACTTAAGGCGCGCTGAAAGTAAAATTTTGGTTTACGAACGATGCCCTCCAGAAGAAATGGAGTTATGGTGGCAATGGCAAGGTCAAACATTCAAGGGGAAAGGAAGGCGACTAACGAATTTGGGGGAAGGCGTGACAGAATTACGCCCCCTTTGGTCGCCAACGGGGGAATGGATTGCTTTCACTGTTGTGCACTGGAAGGACGGATATGTGGCACCAGCAGTTATTCGCCCTGACGGAAGTGATTATACAGAGTTGCTCTCAAAACACGCCTCCAGTGCTTCTATATCACTTGGTTCAAAATGGGAACCTGTCGTGCCATTGGACAAAGACAATCCAGCAAGGCTTCCTGCCTATAACCTGCCCCAATGGGGTCAACCTCATGTGTATCCGGTGGAATGGTCAGAGGATGGAAGGTTTCTATTGCTGAACATGGGAAAGCGATATCAGCACATACAATGTGCGAGATGGGATGGAAAGATATGGTGGGTCATGGGTGTTGCGGGGCGTATGGGAACTGGATTTGCAGGATTGAAATTTGTTGCATGGGGGCCAGGCTCGTTTCTCGCCATTGTACCAGATATCACGCCAGAGATATGGATTACGGAGGCTCGCACCGACGAAAAGTGGAGATGGAGGACGATAACTATGCCAGAAGGGGTTTGGATTGAATGGATGGATTGGTAAGTATCCGAAGGACTAGACATGAGCGCAAAGGAGAGGATATAGCGTGAAGTCTCATTGTCATGTTTTTACTGTGTTAGCATTCGTAGTGGAAAGGTTGTTTCAGAGACAGGTAGTTTCCCATTAACTTTTTGCTGGCTGTCAGAAGTCAAGATTTGATCAGAATTAGCAGAGGACACTGATGAGGAGACTAAGAAGATATGATAACCTTGTGTGTTTTTGTGTCGTTGTATCATCCTTTGGTCTTTCGTTGAAGCCAAAGGCAGATGATGGATGCCCACGACCTTTGAAGATGTCGCCCCATGACATCCTGCTTGAGGTAGAAACCCCTAAATCACCGAGATGCATCTGTGCCCGCCCACTTCTCAGGTAATAAGTCAAGCCTGTAAGAAATATGTGCATGAGGTAAGTGCGATGTGCCGAGTGCAAGGCAAGATGTTTGGTGAGAAGTGCTGAGTTCATGATATGGTTGCTATGCACTAAATTTTTTCGGGAGTGCACAAGTGATGCCCTCCGATATTTGCCATGTGCTATCATTTTGGCTCGGCAGGA
>CAZZKD010000135.1:0-4570 GCA_964655095.1 uncultured Thermocrinis sp. | reverse complement strand
TTCTTTGGAACTTCTGGCTACTTGTAATCTATTTATTTTTGTTTGCCTTATCCACTGCCTTATGCTTTAACCTATTTTTAAGGTATTCGGTGGATTTTTAGAACAGCCTTCCATTCTCCCTTGACAGATCCCATTTTGGAGTGATAAACTGAATTTAAATATCTATGAAAAAGTCGCACATTGAACATTTCCTTCGGGTAGCAAAGGAGGCTTGTATCATAGGTGGTTTTGTAATAAAAGAATACTTTGGCAAACTTTTGTCTGATCATATTTACTTCAAAGGAGAGAAGGATTTAGTAAGTCAGGCAGACAGAGAATCGGAGGACAGAATAAGGGACCATATCCTTAAACACTTTCCAGACCACTCGGTTGTTGGGGAAGAAAATGGGGGAGATGCAAAGGGGAATGAAGTATGGTTCATAGATCCGTTGGACGGGACAAAGAATTTTGTGTCTGGTTTTCCAATATTTGGCGTTTCTGTGGGGTTTGTGGTGGAGGACAGACCCATCGTGGGTGCAGTTTACTTGCCCTCCTTTAACAACTTATACTATGCCGCGGAAGGGTTGGGGGCATACAAGGATGGTAAAAGAATTTACGTCAGCACGAGGGATATCTTTAAAAGAATGTCTGTTTCTTATGGCTTTCCTTCCAGAGCAAAGCGAGAGCTAAACTTGTACTGGGAGATTTTTAGAGAGGTATTTGACAAAGTGGGTTCAATGAGAAGACCTGGGGCAGCAGCTGTGGACCTTTGCTTTTTGGCAGAGGGTATATTCGATGGGTTGATTGAGTTTGAACTCAACCCTTGGGATGTAGTAGCTGGAACGGTTATAGTTAAAGAAGCAGGAGGAATGGTAAAACTAACCAAGGGATTAACCAATGGGACTGACGTAATAGCGGGTTCTTCTTACATCTTCCCTTACCTTGAGGAAGTGGTAAAATTGAAGTTGAGGGTTTAGATAATGAAATTTTTAGTGCCCGTGGACTTTACAGATATCACCAATCCCCTTTTAAGGGTAGCCAAAAAGCTCGCCCTTATGCGTTCTGCTCAAATTTTACTTTTGCATGCAATCTCACCGGTAATTTATCTTCCTTACCCTGAGAGTTTTGGTATTAGCCCTATTGACCTATCCAAGTTGTCTGAGTTAGAAAGTAGGAATATCCAGATAGCTAAGCAAAGACTTGACGCCCTTCGTGATTTTTTAAATCCTGTGGAAGTTGATACCCTAGTGGATATAGGAGATCCTGCAGAGGTCATCCTCAGCAAAGAAAAACTTGCAGACCTTATAATCTTAGGAAGTCACAGTAGAGGGTTGATTGAAAAAATACTCATAGGTTCCACTTCAGAGAAAGTGGTCAGTTACTCCCACAAGCCTGTATTGGTTCTAAAGGGGCAAGAAGTAGAAAGCTTTAAAAATGTCTGCGTAGCGCATGATCTTTCAAGGTATGCCCAAGAAGCCTTTGAGTTTTTCTTAGATCTTATACCAGCAGAAGATGGCTCACGGCTAACCCTATTGCATATGGAGGAAACTGTGGAAATACCGATGGTAGATGTATTAACTGAAAAGATAACCCAAAAGATAGAGGAAGAAAAGGTAAATTACCTTAAATCTCTTTTAGAAAAAGCACAGAATAAGGGCTGGACTGCAGAGTTGGTCATAGAAAAATACAGTAGCGTATCCGCTGGGATTGCCCAGTTTCTAAAACAGAGAAAATATGACCTTTTGGTCATGGGAAGTAGAGGTCTTTCTGGTTTTAAGCGAGTAATCCTTGGAAGCACTTCTTCCGAGGTAGTTAAAAAAGTAGAAATCCCCGTTCTCATACATAAGGGCTTCTATCTATGAAAATGCTGGTTTTTTTTCTTCTGTCTGTTGGTTTTGTGTTTGCATACAACCAGTATAGAGACTACCTTTTCTGCAGGTATTTTCAAGACACAAATCCTTCAGAAGCCCTAAGGTTCTGCGTCAGAGCTCTGCAGAGAGAACCTACCCCAAGTTTATACGTAGATACTATCAGACTTTCTGTGATTCAGAAGAAATTCCAAGAAGCCCTTTCCCTTGCATTGAAGTTCAAAAAGGAGTTTCCTCAGGATCAGGAACCCTATTTGGTGCTTCACAGCGTATATACCCTCAGGGGAGAAACACAAAAAGCCTTAGAAGCTTTAGAAGAGGGATACAAAGTAAGACCCGATTCCAAGCAGATAATGGCATTCCTAGCGGAAGATTACATAAAGATGAACAGACTACAAGATGCCAAAAAAGTATTGGAAAATTTAGCAAAGGTGGCAATAGACAATCCTTACCCTTATTACATGCTGGCTCGTATATACCTTACAGAAGGTCTAAAGGACAAAGCTATAGAGTATTTGGATAAAACCTTGCAAATAAAGAAAACCTTTGAAGCGGGTTTTATTACTTTGGGAAATATATACGAAACGCAAAAAGAATTTTCAAAGGCAGAAAGCCTGTATAAAGATGTCCTGAAGGAAGACCCAAGGAACAGGGTAGCCCTTGAAAGGCTTGCAAATCTTTATCTTATCACCGGAAGAGTTGAGGACGCAAAGGAAGTTTATAGGAAGCTGATAGAATATTACCAAGATATTGGTTACAAAACCCAATATATTTTCTTACTTCTGCGAGCGTCGGAGTTTCAAGAGGCGGAAAAGTTGGCTGCAGAGCTCTACTCGGAAAATCCAAAGGACCTTAATGTAGCTTTTGTTTACGGTATAGCCCTTGAATCAAACAAAAAGAAGCGAGAAGCGTTGGAGGTTTATAAAAAACTCCTTGAAGAAAACTCAGATAACGTGAAAATTATGGAAAGGCTAGCCGCCGTTTATATAGATGAGAAGGAATATGATAAAGCGAGGGCTTTACTCAAAAGAGCTTTAGACATCGCGCCTGATAGTTACGAAATCAACCTTTTAATGGCAAGCCTTCTAAGTGAAGAGGAAAAGGCAGAGGAAAGTTTAAACTTTGTAGACAGATCAATAAATTTAGACCCTAAGGACTACAGAGGTTACTTTTTAAAGGCAATAGTTTTGGATAAACTCGGGAAAATTATAGATGCAGAGAAGAACTTAAAAAAAGCCATAGAGTTAAGACCGGACGATCCGGACCTTTACAACCACCTTGGATATTCTTTACTGCTTTGGTATGAAGGTGCAAGAGTAGAAGAAGCTGAAAAGCTCATACTAAAAGCTTTAGAAAAGGATAGTGAAAATCCAGCTTACATAGATAGCTACGCATGGGCTCTTTACTATAAAGGTGAATATCTTAAAGCTTACGAGCTTTTACTTAAAGCCCTTGAAAAGGAAAAAGAAGACCCAGTAATTTGGGAACACCTTGGCGATGTGCTTCAGAAGTTGAACAGAAAGAGTGAAGCGTTAGAATCTTACAGAAAGTCTTGGGAGATGTTGGAGAAAGGTAAAAGGGGAGAACCAGGACAGAGAGAGCGATTGAAAAAAAAGCTTAGACAGTAATGCTTTTTAGATTCTTAGCTTGGAGAATTACAAAAGTAGCATTTACGGTGAGCTTAACCCTATCGGCGTTATTTTTGTTAGTTCAGTCCATTCAATTAGATCAAGTGCTTTTAAAATCCCCAGCAAAAGAATCGGTTTTGTTCCTATCTGTTTGGCTGTTGTACTTTTTTTCTTACTTTCTCCCATCTTCCATAGTAGTTGCCTTCGGCTGGGTATTTTTTGACCTCAAAGAGAGCAAAAAACTGAATGTAATAGCATCCTTTGGAAAAAGTCCTACAAGTACTTTTTTTAAAGTTCTTCTACTCTGTAGCCCTTTGTTTTTCTCAGTTATTATTGTAGGATCCTTTATAAAACAGGATGACATATTTTATCTAAGAAAATTATTTATATACAAATACCACGCAGAAATCATTAAAGGCATTCCAGAAAAGGGATTTTATACCATAGGCAAAATTAACATGCGGGTAGAAAAAAAGGATGCTAATGTTTTTAACGATGTTTTCTTAAGAGTGGATGGCAATCTTATAAGTGCAAAAGAGGCAATTTTTCAGGATGGGGAGCTTATTTTAAAAGATGGTTCCCTTGTGTTGAAAAAAGATGATCGGTATTACTTGACCAAATTCCAAAGCTATAAACTTAGTTTTTTAAACATACTTCTCCCAGAAGAGAGGAGAAAAGACAGCTTCCTTTTGCCTGTGTTCAACATCACACTGGGTTTAATTTTTACTTTTGTAGTTTTCTACGCTGTCCTAAAGTATATTAGGAAACATACAAAGTTGTATTATACTTTGGGGCTTTTGATGACTATATACCATTTAGTGTTAATCCTCTTAAGGGCTAAATTTTAGGCGACCTGGTTTTGTCCAAAAATTCATACCCGCTTCTCTAACCCCTTGCATTTTGTTTTTCACTGTGTTCTATTATAAATAGAAGCTCTCAGAGTGAGATAGGGTCTTGCAAGGGAGCCAATGGAAGGAATCCCTTGCAGGGTTAAAAGCTCTGTCAAGTTCTGAGAGTAGCCCCTGCTTTGCCTTGTCTTGGAAGGTTTAGAAAACCTTCCTCTCTTCCGCCTGTTGAAGGTGGAGGGGATGTGGA
>CAZZKD010000134.1:0-2892 GCA_964655095.1 uncultured Thermocrinis sp. | reverse complement strand
AAAGATTTCCGGAAACTTCGTGATGTCTTCCACCTCTACAACTTCTAATCCCTTTCTTCTTAAGTAATCAGCTGTGCCTCCGGAAGATACAAGCTCGTATCCAGCTTCTTTCAAAGCGTAGGCTAACTCCTCTACTCCTTCTTTGTAATACACTGAAATAATAGCCTTCATAAGTAGTTATTATAAGGGTTTGCGTAATCACCTGTCTTTTACCTCAGTTAACATAGGTATGTAAATGATTACTATCATATCCCTTCCTCTCTCTTAGTCATACATTTGTCTTTTGGAGGTAAGAAAAATGTTGAAAGTTTTTATGTTTTTCGCCTTTCTTCTTACCATATCCCACGCCCAAGAAGAGCTTACTTTTAGACAGGTGATGCAAATAGTTAACAGTGCTACTTTAAGGATCCTTCAAGGTTTTCTCTTAAACAACGATGAGCTAGTAGTTCGGGGTGCTGAGGAGATCGCTCGCCATCCAATGCCAAAGGGAGGGCCCATTCAATACATAGATCCCTCGAAAAGGGCCGAGTTTCTAAGGGCAATGCCAACCTTTGAAAGACAGGTTCATGGTTCTGCAGAGGAGATCACCAAGCTTATGAGGGAAGGGAAAAAGGATGAAGCTTACGAAAAGTTCAACTGGATGTTGCAGGGTTGTATGGGATGCCACCGATTGTTTAGAGACCTTGAAAGGAGATAAACATGAAAGAAAAATTGTTTGAAAAGCTAAGAGAGGTGATAGATCCCCATACTGGAATGGATATAGTGTCTATGGGTTTGGTAAAGGAGATAAAAATAGAAAATGAAAAGGTTAAGATTTCCATAACTCCAACCAGTCCTTTCTGTCCAGTGGGAGAATACCTACTCCGTGCGGTGGAAGCCAAAATAGCCTCCTTAGGGTATATTGCAGAGGTAAAGCTTGAGAACTATCTATTTAAAAGGGAGATTAAAAACATGAGACTAGATGTTAGGGACTTAGAGCCACCTCAACCGATGATAAAAATTGTTCAGGCTCTTGAAAAGCTCCAAAAAGGTGAAGTTTTGGAGGTGATCGGTTCAAGACCTTTCGTCCACCTTTTACCTAAGCTCTCGGAGATGGGTTATGAGTATGAGCTAAAAGAAACAGAAGAAGGTTTTCTCCTTAGGATATGGCGCAGTGATAAGACAGAACCCTTAGAAAAGGAAGAGGTTGCCTGTGCAAAGGAGTTGGAGTTTGAGATTACAGAAGAGACAAATGTGGGAGAACTCCTAAAAAGAGTTCCGGAGGCTCTTGATGTGCTTATAAAATATGGCTTTACCCCTCTTAAAAATCCCATATTGAGGAAAATACTACCCCATACAGTAACCCTCGGGCAGGCTAAAAGGATAAGAAGGATGTCAGATGAAAAGTTTCTCCAGATGTTAGAAGATCTGAGAAAACTCATAAGAGAATGATAAGACCTGCATCTTTACTGAAGCTTACTCCTCTTTATGTGCATGTTTTCTTCTTATTACTTTTACTCTCTTTGGTTCTTAAGCTTTTTGGGAGAAACTACACCGACCTTCTTATATTCTATGCCTTCCCCGGCTTAATATCAGGTGTTATTTTCCAACTTTATCCCACAATACAGGGCTACTCTATCAGAGGGGAGATCTTTACTTACGCCCATATGCTTCTGTGGATCGGAAATACTCTCTATTACTTACTCTTTGGAAAGATAAATACCCTGTTTTACTTCACACTCCCCTTTTTGCATATGATGTTATTAGTTTTCAATACGAAAAAACTAAAGGACCCAATCGTTCTGTTCATCCTAACCGGCAGTTTGTTCTACCTTCTCTTTGGTGTTTTTGTTAATCATGAAAATAGACTATTTTTAAAGCACCTTATAACTGTTGGCTATTTTATGCCCGTTATAGTAGGCTCCTATTACGTTTTTGTTCCCATGCTACAATTAGAGAGTTTGGACAGAAGGTATATACTATGGATAAATTTGGCCATACAAGCTACAAGCTCTATCTTAGTTTCCCTATCTTGGTATCTATCCAACTACACTTACCTTTCTTACTCTGGCATTGTTCAGCTTTTATCCGTGGGTGTGCTTTCTTATGGTGTCTATGATACGCTAAACCAAAGGAGGAGTCCATTAAAAGGGCTTGATGTGTCGGTTAAGTTTCTTATTTTGGGGTTGTTTTTGTGCTGGTTTTATCTTTTAATTGGCGTTTCCATAGCAGGCATCAAGGATTTTGGATTGTTCATGCTTCATTCTGACGGTATGCTCTACGGATTCTTAACTGTGATTACTGTAGGTGCCTCTTATCACATACTGCATTTCCTGTTTTGGTGGAAGTTTTACGCACCAAAGATGGGAAAAGAAAAGGTGCCCACTCTAAAGCAAATTTTGGATGTAAAAGTAGCAGAAAGACTTCTTATTCTTATCCCTCCAATGATAACTGGGCTTTTGTTAGGAAATGTTCTCCATCCTTACATGGAAAAGCTTTTTTCTTTTCTCCTTTTCCTGACCTTTGGTTATTACACTTTCCGCATCACACCCTTAGTCTTAAAAACTCTGCTTAGAGCCAGTTAGTTTATTATATTTCCATGCTGATAAGAATAGCCCACAGTCCAGACGCGGACGATGCTTTTATGTTCTATCCATTAACCGCTGGTATTATAGACACAGAAGGTTTGCAGATAGAACACGTGCTGGCGGATATTCAAACCTTAAACGAGCACGCTATGAAAGGCACCTATGAATTATCTGCAGTGTCCTTTCATGTCTATCCATACATCTCCGATAAATACTTGGTCCTTCCAAGTGGAGGAAGTGTGGGAGATGGCTATGGACCTTTGGTCGTGGCGAAGGAGGAGTTAAAAAGCCTGAAGGGAGAAAAAGTAGCCGTTCCTGGACTTTT
>CAZZKD010000133.1:0-2650 GCA_964655095.1 uncultured Thermocrinis sp. | reverse complement strand
CCCTTTTCCTTCTCTTTTGGGGTGTCTTGTTAGTTTCTTCGATAGACAATCTAATCCGTCCTCTTGTAATGAGGATAGGAATAAATATGCCTTATATTGTTCTGTTTTTTGCCATAGTTGGCGGTCTTATATCCTTTGGTTTTGTAGGCATATTCTTGGGACCTATAATCTTCACTGCAGTTTTCAGTCTGTTTTTGATATACGAAAAAAGAATACTCAAATAACGCCTAACCTATGTAAAGGCGCTCTATAAAGGCGAGGATATCCTCAAACAGCTGTTCTGCTGTTTGTTTATCATCCACCCTTATTATCAATCTTTCCACACTATTAGTTTGAATGATCACAAGGTTGTCCGAAAGGTCAATGCAGGCTATATGGGCGTAAGGGATTGCAGTTTTTTTATTCTTTGATTCGTATACTATGTATCTGTCCTCTAACTTAACGCCAAAACTTTTGTATTTCTCCCCCCTCCTCATAATAAATTTTGTTTTAAAAATACAGCATAGAAACCATAGGCATACTTTCCTATCTCTACCACTCTACCTACCCTTAATCCAGCTTCTTCCAAAATCATACCCACCTCCCATTCAGAATAGACCTCTTCGGGTGGTGGTCCTTTATCTCTCTCTTCTTTCTTCCAGTCTATTAGTGCTAAATATCCCATAGGCTTACTTACACGCTCGAGCTCTTTTAAGAATTTCACAGGATCTTCAAGCTCATGGAATACAAAAGCCATGTAAACAAAATCTACCGTGTTGTCCAAAAGAGGGATGTGATTTTCTCCGGATTTTAGGATCTCTACGTTTTTTAGTCCGAGCTCCTTAACCTTGTTTTTTGCATAATCTACCGCCTCTTGGCGTACATCTATCGCATAGATTTTGCCATTTTCTTGGATCAACTTTGAAATATAAGGAAGGTAAAAGCCCGCACCCGTTCCCACATCAAGGACCACCATGCCTGGCTTAAGGCCAAACTCTTTTAGCACTCTCTCTGGATCAAAGAGCTTAAGCCTTTCGGGGTCATCAAGCTTTTTTAGTTTTTCTGGGTCAAACTTATGCATGGGTAAAATTATATCCCTTGATGTGGAAAGTTAGAAAAATGCAAAAAGAGGATCTACCAGAGGTTTTTAGGATAAACAAGGAGAATTTCACCACAGATGCGTGGAGCATGGAAGGATTTGAAAGGGAATTCAAGCTTCCTTATTCCAGAAAATTTGTGGCGGAAATGAACGGAAAGGTCATAGCTTACTCAATCTTTTGGATCATAGAAGAAGAAGCACATTTAATGACCTTTAGCGTGGATAAGAATTATTGGGGTAGAGGAATAGGCAAGGAGTTTCTCAGGGAGGTGCTGAATAGATTAAAGGCGGAAGTTAAAAGGGTATTGCTGGACGTTAGAAAATCAAACATAAGAGCTATAAGACTTTATCAATCGCTTAACTTTCAAATTATAGGTGAGAGGAAATATTATTATTCAGATGGAGAAAATGCTATTCAGATGGAGTTTAGTTTTGATGATTCTTAGTCTGACTCTTTTTAAGACCTCTTCATCCAATTCATACAGAGATGCGAGCGTGATATATATACCAGAAGAACACGACAGTATTCAGGATCACAAATTCCAAGAGGAAGTTATAAGAAAGCTACATCGGGAAGGCTACAGAATAGTGATAGCCATGGAAATGTTCCAACAACCCTTTCAGAAATATTTGGACGAATATATCTCTGGAAAAATCTCGGAGGAGGAGATGTTGGAAAAAACAGAATACAGAAAAAGGTGGGGTTTTAATCCGGAATATTACGCACCAATATGGCGATTTGCCAAAGAAAGAGGAATAAAGATATACGCAATAAACATACCCACTGAACTGGTCAGGAAAATAAGATCTGAGGGTTTGGAAAATGTAAAGGACCAAGCTCTTCCTGAAAACATCTATGCGCACACCCCAGAGGAAAGGGAAAGACTAAAGTCTTTCCTAAAAAACCACCCACCTGTAGAGGAAAAAATTTTTTTTGATGTGCAGTTGGCATGGGACAACGGAATGGCTTTGAAAATAGTCAGAATTTTAGAACAGGAAAAAGACAGCAAAGTAGTTGTTTTATTGGGCAAAGGGCATGCTTTTGATTTAAATTCAGGCGTGCCAAGGATAGTGAGCTTGCTCAGAGAAGGAACTAAGCAGGTTATCATGGAAAGATAGTCCTTTTTTCTATAGATTTTTCCAAAGAAAGATCATCTGCCAGCTCTATAAGACTTCCAAACTGCAACCCATGGGATATTCTGCTGACCTTCAGTTTGTTAAATCTTCTCTTTAGGAGTTTTATAAGATAATTGGCTGTTGCCTCGCCCTCTAAGTTCGGATTGGTTGCTATTATAACTTCCTTAGCATTATAGGTTTCTACTCTTTCAAAAAGTTTGTCTATGTTCAGATCCTGAGGGGATATACCTTCTAAGGGTGCAATCCTGCCACCAAGCACGTGATATACTCCTGTGTATCTTTCCAGTTTTTCTATAGCGTATGCATCTTGAGATTCCTCCACCACGCATATAAATTTCTTGCTTCTTTTGGGGTCTGAGCATATTCTGCAAGGGTCCGTATCCGAGATTAATCCACATTCGGAGCAAGTTTTTATTTCTTCACTCAAAGAAATCA
>CAZZKD010000132.1:0-2645 GCA_964655095.1 uncultured Thermocrinis sp. | reverse complement strand
ATTTTTCCAATTCCCCACTCGACGTGTATAAAATATAAGTTAAGAATATAGGATATATTAAATAAGGAGCCTGCGATGGACAGAGTGTTAATTTTTAACCCACAAGGGGATCGTGAAGCAAGCAAAAGAAACATTGTTTTTGGAAACCCAACCAACATAATGGAACTAAACAACATCAAATACCAATGGGCTTTTGACTTATACAAAACCATGGGCTTTACCAACTTCTGGATACCGGAAGAAATACCAATGCTGGAAGACAAAAAACAGTATGAAAAACTGCTGTCTGAACACGAGAAAAGAGCTTATGAAATGGTGCTTAGCTTTCTCATCGCATTAGACAGTTACCAAGTAAACATGCTGAAAGAGTTTGCAAGATACTTGACCGCACCTGAACTTGTAATGGCTATAACTTCTCAGGAATTTCAAGAAGCCCTGCATTCATATTCCTATCAGTTTATTCTTGAGAGCGTGGTAGATCCAAGAAAGGCAGATGAAATATACAACTACTGGAGAGAAGACCAAAAACTTATGGAAAGAAACAAACTAATAGCTGAGCTGTATAACGAGTTTATAAAAAAGCCGAACGAAGAAAATTTCATAAAGGCAGTTTTCGGAAACTATGTGCTTGAAAGTCTCTACTTTTACTCGGGGTTTGCCTTTTTCTACACGCTGGGAAGGCAAGGGAAAATGTTGAACACTGTCCAGCAGATAAAGTACATAAACAGGGATGAGCTAACGCACGTGACACTTTTTAGAAACATAATCAACACTTTAAAAGAGGAATCGCCTGAGCTTTTCACTCCTGAGATAAACAGGTGGGTTTATGAGTTTTTCAAGTTTGCGACAGAAAGAGAGATAGAGTGGGGTAAATACACCACTAACAATCAAATACTTGGACTAAACGATAAGCTTATTGAAAGATACATCAAGTATTTATCCAATCTTAGACTCTCTCAAGTTGGGTATCAACCTCTCTATCCAGAAATTACAGAAAACCCCATGAAGTGGATAGACCAGTTTAGAACGATAAACGATACAAAGACAGACTTCTTCCAAGCAAAACCCCAAACCTACGCTAAAAGAAGCGAGCTTAAATGGTAAAGTTGCAAAGCTTTGAGAATTTCCTTATATTTTTATATTCCCATGAAGAGGTTTATGTTAAAATCAAAAATACACAGGGCACGTATAACTGGAGCGGAACTGCATTACGAGGGTAGTATATCCTTAGATACAAGCCTTATGGAGGCGGCAGATCTCTTACCCTATGAAAAAATAGAAGTATACAACGTAAATAATGGTGCCAGGTTTTCCACATACGTTATACCCGCACCTAAGTATTCTGGAGAAGTAAGATTAAATGGAGCTGCAGCTAGGCTTGGAGCAGTTGGAGACATAATCATAATAGCATCCTATGGCCTCTTTGACCAAGAAGAGCTCAGCAACTTCAAACCAACACTCGTTTATGTAGACGAATTCAATAGAATAAAAGAGATAAAAAGAGAAATAGTGGAGGAGCTTGTTTGAAGTGGCAGATATCAAAGACCTTTAGATTCGAAGCAGGACACAGAGTTTGGAAACAAAACTTAACACATGGAAGGGGCGCAAACTTTACCATAGGAAAGGAGATACCTGTAAACAAGTGTATAAACCTACACGGACATAGTTATGTCCTGGAAGTGGTTTTGGGTTCGGATAACCTATCCGAGCAGGACATGGTAATAGACTTTTATCACGTCAAGAATGCTCTAAAAGATTTAATAGACACTATAGACCACAGTTTCATAATAGATGTGAACGACCCGATGTATCCAGAGCTCAAACAGGTGGCAGAAAAGTATGGAGCGTTAAAGATATTTCCTGTAGATTTTTGCCCTACGGCCGAAGCACTCGCCAAGTTCTTCTACGCTTTTGTGAAGCGAAAGTTGGAAGAGGCGGGTCTCTTGGAAGAAGTAAAAGTGGTGAAAGTTATACTTTGGGAAACTGCTACTTCAAAAGCAGAATATTCGGAAAACATGTTATAATTTTAAAAGGAGGTGAAAAAGGTTGGTATTAGTACTGGTTGGAGAAAATGAATCCTTTGAAAAGGCTTTTAAAAAGTTCAAGAGGATAGTGGAAAAGGAGGGAATACTAACAGAGGTAAGAAGGCGTCAATTTTATGAAAAACCAAGCGAAAAGAAGAAAAGAAGAGAGCGTCAGGCAAGAAAGAGAATAGCTAAAGTTATGAAGAAAAGGAACATTATCTGAAACCAGTTTACTTTCCCATTTTGTAAGTCCTGAGAACCTCCCTTTGTTCTTCAAGGATAAGTTTTCTTATGGTTTCTTCTTGTATATTTTTTAGGCTCAAAAACTTTACTCCTATGCAGATCTTTTCCGTCGAAATTCTTACGTTTCTTATCTCTGAAAGTATGGGACCAAAATAATTATTCTTCCACTCGAATTCTATCAACAAGCTTTCACCTTCCTTAGGTTCTACAGGGTTTTTCAGGCATACCCTCAAACCTCCAGTACTTATATCCTCTATCGTTCCTTCTACGAAAGCCTCCTTTGGTATTTCTTCCATAAGTAATAGCTCTTCTGGAGTTACAACCCTTCCAAAGAAAAAAAAGCGGGCAGGAATGGACACCTTCCCTCTTATGGATTCC
>CAZZKD010000131.1:0-1881 GCA_964655095.1 uncultured Thermocrinis sp. | reverse complement strand
GGAAGGTTTTAAGATAGTTACAGGTGGAACGGATAGCCATATAGTGTTGGTGGATTTAAGGAAAACTGGACTTACGGGCAAACAGGTGGAAGATGCCTTAGGAAAAGCAAACATAACGGTAAATAAAAACGCAGTTCCCTTTGACCCACTACCACCCACAAAAACGAGCGGTATAAGGTTGGGCACTGCGGCTTTAACCACGAGGGGTATGAAGGAAGAGGAGATGAAGCTCATAGCAAGGCTCATATCTCAGGTTGTAAAAAACTTGGAAGATGAAAGTGTTATAGAAAGGGTTAAGAGCCAAGTTCTAGAGTTATGTGAGCAATATCCTTTGTATCCAGAATTAAGAGAAGATCTCCATGAGTTTTTTAATAGCAAAACAGCCCATCTTTGACAAAAAGGGCAATATAGTAGCATACGAAGTATACCTTCGCAAAAAAGGGAATATGTTAGAGTATCCAAAAGAAGTTCCTTATAACAGAGCCGCTTACATAATACTAGAAATTCTCATGGAGCATGGTGTTAATAAAATAGGTGAAGGCAAGAAAATCATGTTAAATGTATCCATAGACTCTCTTCTTAATAAAGCTCTTGAAAATCTGCCCCCGGAAAAGCTGATATTTGAGCTAGTACCACCTCAGATACAAATAGGATCTGTTGTTATAAACCAGGCGCTTAAAAGCGCAGAAAAATTTAAAGAAGCCGGAATACTGGTAGCTGCATCCTACGATATTCTTTTGAAAGACTCCTATCAACAATTTGTTGAAGAAGCCTTTCTTATAACCGTAGATTTTCGCCACCTGACTGATCCAAAAGTAACGAGCTTAAAGGCTAAAGGCAAAAAACTACTAATTACAAAAATAGAAAATGAGAAAGAGTACAGTAAAGCGCTTGAAATTGGAGATTTTTTTCAAGGCAATTACTTAGAGTCGCCTTATGTTTTAAAAGAATTCGAAATAGCGCCCTATTTGAAAAATACTTTAGTAAGACTAATAGCTATGCTACATAGTGCCCAAAGTATTAAAGAAATAGCCAGATTTATATCCTATGACGTGGGTTTAACTGCAAAACTTCTCAG
Organism: uncultured Thermocrinis sp.; assembly: GCA_964655095.1. GTDB lineage: Bacteria > Aquificota > Aquificia > Aquificales > Aquificaceae > Thermocrinis. Next base: position 803 of record CAZZKD010000131.1, on the reverse strand, counting down.
ATTTGTTAACTCTGCATATTTCTCACCTATTCAGGAAGTAAGGAGTGTTGAACAGGCGTGTAGTATGTTGGGTATGAAAAATATTAGAAATTTTCTCTTTTTACTTGCCATGAATGATTACATAAGCGCAGAAAACCCTAACCTTTGGAAGAAAGCTCTAACAAGAGCTTTCTTGGCAAGCGAGATGGCAAGGCGTATAATGCCAGATTTAGAAAGTGCAGCCTACCTCATGGGACTTTTCTCGCTTATAGATGAAATTTTGGGAATTGATAAGATAAGGTTTCTGAAGGAAGTTAATATAGATAAGGTAATATTGGATGGATATACTGGTAAGCACAAAAAATTAAGGGAGTTACTTGATTTTGCTTCTCAGCTGGAGGAAAAGTATTCAATTATTCAATCTTCGGAGGATCCTTACGACTTTCCTATGCTAACCAACATAGAAAAGGTCAGTGGGATACATAGATTGGAACTTCTTCAGATGACAAGGGATGCTTACGAGAAAGCAGAATATGTTTTAAACCTTTAAGGTTTTGTCCAAAAATTCATACCCGCTTCTCTAATTCCTTGCATTTTGTTTTTCACTGTGTTATATTGTAAATGGAAGCTCTCAGAGTGAGATAGGGTCTTGCAAGGGAGCCAATGGAAGGAATCCCTTACAAGGTTAAAAGCTCTGTCAAGTTCTGAGAGTAGCCCCTGCTTTGCCTTGTCTTGGAAGGTTTAGAAAACCTTCCTCTCTTCCGCCTGTTGAAGGTGGAGGGGATGTGGATAAGGAGAGCAGTAGGGTTAGTTCCCTTTGGCTT
>CAZZKD010000130.1:0-7826 GCA_964655095.1 uncultured Thermocrinis sp. | reverse complement strand
GCGGTGTAAAAGATCCCAAATAGCTTTCCTAAGATTCTCCTGTGGGTTAGAATTATACGGTCAAGTATTGTCTGCACCTCCTCTTCTAATTTTTCATAGACAAGGTCGTAATAGTTCAGGGTTTCAAGTTCCAAACCACCCATGTGTCTTATAAAGTTTGCCACATTCCCATAATAGACTTTCTGTTTCTCTTCTTTCTTTGTTGGAGTTGGCTTAGCCTCCCCTCCATAGTCAAGGACCACATCCGTATGGACCGGAGGTATGATATGGTAAGTTTCTGACTCCCATCCAGCCTTTCTTAGGATCTGTTCTGCACCATCTTCGTCTATGTTCAACCTTGACATTAGCATTTTTTTAAGCCCTTCCCTGTCCCTTCTGTATTTATCCAACTCTTCCTCCGGTATATCTACTTCCACATACACAAACTTCTCAGTACCGTTTTCCCTTATGAATATGTTTTTCCGACCCTTTATGTGTCTTTTTATGAAGTTCCACTCTTCGTCGGTCATAACTGGTTCTGGGTGCCACATTTTAGACATCTCTTCTTCCAACTCCAAGTAAGGCACCGATTCATACCAGGTGGCGTTGTTTAGTTTAAGCTCTACAGATTCTTTGCTTTCTCCGACCTTATCCATTACATAATCTATAAACTCCTTTCTCTTGAACTTAAAGTTTTCTATCTCCTCCAGAGTAAGAGAGGGAAAGAGTATCTTAAGTTTGTATTTTATGTAATCCCAGTTGCCAAATAGGTTTTGATGTTCTATCGCTTCGTATCCGTAAGGATTATTACGCAGGAAATCAAAGTAGTATCCTATAAATGTTCTTACTCTTGGGTCTGTACCAGCCAACACCTTAATAAAATCCAGGTCGTAATACTCTATAATCTGAAGAAGACGAGCTATGTTTACTTTTTTCACATTTTCCAGATGACAAAACTCCACTCTGTATTCTGCTGGAAGGCTATGATTGCAGTATTCGTTCATCACATCCATTTCCCTTTTAAGCATACTGCGGAAAAAGGCCAACTTTTCTCTCCTGTTTAAACTGGTCTTTTCTAAGAGCTTATCCATCATTGTTATACCTCCGTCCCATTTTTCCTTAATCATACTTATCCGAACCTACCCATTTGAGTAGTTTTGAGAAAGAGAGAAAGCTTAAAAGAGCCTTCCATTCCACCTGCACCAGGCGGGACGGAAATCTGCCTGGAATACCCTCTACTTCTGTCAGGCGGAATGCTATGTTTAGCATATAAATAAATATAACACGGTTTGATTAGAAAATCAAAGAACAGCTGTTAGCCCCCAGTGGAGGTAGGTAAATTTTACCACAGATTTTCTTCTTCTAAGATGCTTATAGGTTTTCTTCCCACAAATCCCTCGTTTAGCTCGTGCCAATACATTATAGTTTCTTCGTCTTCCTTCCAGCATAGCCATATATATCTGTTTTTGTAAAAACTAAGAAAATCAACCAGAATTGGATCCACACCCTTTATCACTCCTCCTAAGGCTTCTATTTTTCTAAAAAGGGAGTCTATTAATTTATCTAGTTCTTTCATATGCGCCTCAAGGTACATCTTTTCCAGGTTGTCTTCTTCTTCGTGGAACTTCTCATACGCTTCGGTCAACTCCATTCTTTTTAGGTTTATCTCTTCCACTATTGGCTTTATCAAAACGAGGGTTTCTCTTGCGGTATCTAAGTCAAAAACTTTCATACGCATCTTAATTAATTTATAGGGAATATTACGGTTGAGCAACAGCTTGGAGATACTACTGGTTCCAATCCTATGCGCTTTGCCTCGGTTAATATACCTTCCGCTGGAAAGGTTATGCCATTTACACCTGCGTAAAGAGCATACAGATCAAGCTTTGTCCTTTCCTGTCCTGCAGGTCTTGCACAGCCTATTACGACGGGTGTCTTGTAAAGCTTTTTTCTTGCGTAAAGTATAACTTCTGCGCACTCTTCCGCCTTTGGTGGTGGCAGAAGCTGGAATCTTGCCTTTCCGTAGTAGGGCATAACTACCACTAAGACTAAACCGTCTGGATCAAACTGGGATATTATATCTATGGCCCTTTGTTCTCCCAAGATCTTTCCGTAATGCAATCCTATTATCACATGTGGCACTATTCTGTGTCCGGATTCTTTGAGGAATCTTAGGGAATCCTCGTAGTCTTTTGTAGACTTGTGGGGTAGCTTATAGACTTCTGCTATGGTTTGGTTGTCTCCTATAATGTCTATTAACACCGCATCCACTCCAGCCTCTTTTAGCCCTTCCGCTAAGGCTTTATCTACCAATCCAACGTGGCATGTAACCAAAAGCTTAAGTTCTTTCTTGAGATACTCTATGGCCTTTAGAAAAGGATAGAGCTCTACCACACCGTCCTTGTTAGAACCGCCGGAAATAAGGATACCTTCCACACCCCTGGCTTTTAGGTCTTCTCCTACCCTCTTTAGCTCCTCTGGTGTGGTAGCTGGTATCATATGCCATAAGATTTTTGATGCGCAGTGATCACACATAAGCTCGCAGTTTCTGCCAGTTATGGAAACATCTACAAACTTGGGAATAGTCTCCACGTAAAAATCTTCCACTTGATAGTGTTTGAATCCAGGACTATAAAAGTGCACCCTTTTGCCGAAGTTCTCTTCTCTTATTCTAAATCCTTCCAGAAGACGCTCCAGAAGGCTGTGATCCAGCTCTACATTTTCAAGGAGGGGCACTGCCCCCTCCTGTAGTTGTATTATCCGCACTTTATACCCTTTTCGTTTGCTACCTTTGTTAAAGCATCCACTGCCGCTTGACCCTTTAGAAGGTTATTTATCTCCTCTGGGTTGGTAGGTTTTATTTTGACTATCCATCCTTGACCATATGGATCGTCGTTTACCAAGGCTGGGTTTGTTTTTAAGGCATCGTTTACTTCCACTATTTCTCCGGTCAGAGGTGCAGGAACTGGACCAACCCATTTACCGCTCTCTATGGTTGCAACGCTTTTACGCCTTTCTATAACCTTCCCTGGCTTTTTGGGTGTGTAAGCTACGAGTCTTCCTGCCATGGCTGCAGCTATAGAAGTTAGCCCTATGGTGCATGTGCCATCACCGTTGTCTTTTGCCCAGGTGAAGGCATTAGCTTCTGGATCTACGTCATACAGCAGATCCTCTGGAATGTTGCATCCATTAACTACTGCCATATTACACCCTCCTTCTATAAGATTTAAAATGTTAGCACTTTTTCTGCTTCCATTGCCCTAAGGGCAAACTCACTGGCAGGCACAATACCGTCCAACTCTGGAATGAGCTCTTCAGGTTTGTAGCCCAAAGAGTCTATTGCCTGTTTGCAGGAATAGAACTTTACGCCCGCCTGTTTTGCGTCCTTCATAAAGTCGTAGACAGTTTTTAACTTCTTTCCATTGGGGCTGAGGCAGTTTGGCTCGGCAGGAAGTATTTTTTCTGCCACACCTTTTTTTAAAAGCTTGGTCCCATCCATGTTAAAAAACATCTCCACCTCCGCATCGTTAGAAGCCATTAGGGCTGCTATGTAGAAGGGAGAGGCACATCTCCAAGGAGTTTTTGGTCCGCTGGTCATCAGAATAACCACTTTCACGATTCTATTGCCCTCCTTGCTTCTTCTTCTGAAGGGACACCTACAAAGGTTAGCTTTCCGTCTATTATTGTGGAAGGAACCGAACGCACTATAAGTTTCTTTGCCCACATCCTACCTTCAGGCTGAGCCACATCCAAAACCTCATACTTAAAACCATACTCTTTTTGAAGCTTCTGCCAAAGGGCATCCGCATCTGGACAAGTAGCACACCACTGGGATACCAAAAGTATGACGTGTTTATCCTTCATCTAAGTGCACCTCATACAGATTATATCCCATTCATCTATGTATTCCTTCATTTTATCTATTGCCTGAGGTCCATAGAGAAGGTCTTTTAGGTCCCTTTCCAAATCTACAGGCTTCATCCTTACTATCCAACCTTCACCGTATGGGTCGTAGTTTATTATATCAGGTTGTTCCAAAACCTTTTCGTTCCTATCCACCACTTCCCCTTCCACTAAGGCATTTATAGGTCCAGCCCACTTACCACTCTCAAGGGAAGCAACAGGTTTGCCCTTTTTTATAAACTTGCCTATGTCCTTTATACGAGCGTGAAGCAGGCGCCCTGCCCGCACCTGCCCCACATCTGTAAGTCCCATAACCACAGTCCCATCCTGATCTACTTTAACCCAGGTTTGGGTTTCTATTTCATAGTAAAGGTCAAGTGGGATCATACATCCATTGTATTCCCACTCCTTTTCCATTTTCTAACCTCAAGCCAAACCAAGTCTTTTTAGCACTGGAAGAGGATCTGATAGGTTGTCCTTGAGCTTTACATCACCCGCACTGTATCCAAAGGCAAGTCCAAGAAGCTGGGTAAAGTATGCTGCAGGCACATCCACATCGGGCACCCCCTTCATCATAAGTCTGTGTCTATACATCTCCAAGGATGCATGGCACAGAGGACACTCTGTGGCTATTATGTCTGCTCCGTTTCTTTTGGCAGTCTGTAGGATCATCATGACAAACTTTTCAGAAACCTGCTCATCAGACAGAGAGTGAGGTCCTCCACAGCATTGAGTGTGCATGGGTTCAAAGGGCACGCTAGTAGCTCCTGCCGCTTCCAATAAGGCGTTCATGTAGTATGGATGCTCATCGTCGTCTGCTGTTTCTCTTCTTCTGGGTCTTACCTCTTCCTCCTGTCCTCCTGCGTGGGCATAGGTTTTTGCGTAAAAGTGTGGTCTTGTATAGAGACAGCCGTAGTAGTTGGCAACTTTGAGCCCTCTTAGAGGTTTTTTAGTTTTCTCCTTTACCTTCTGAGGACCAGCCTCGTGGTAAAACCACTCTAATATGTGATAGGTTTCCGGGATTTTGTCCAGCGGATCCACACCGCCTTCTTTGAGAAGTGCATTTACCTTCTCAAAAACCTTATTGTCTGTTTCCAAGAAGTATTCAGCTCTTTGCAGTGAAAAAGAGCATCCGTTACAAGGTGCCACTATCACATCATGCCCTTGCCTTCTTGCCAAAGACATATTCCTTGCGTTCAAGAGCATAGTACCCATAAAAGTCACGTTCTTTGACTCCATAGCACCACAGCAGTTGTAGTCCTCCAGGTAATCTAGCTCCAGCCCAAGTTCCCTTGCTACTATCTTTGTAGAAACATCGTATGACCTTGCTGCACCCTCTAAGGAACAACCAGGGTAGTATGCTACTTTCTTTCCTATAACACCCATTGTTAAACCTCCTTTAAATTGATACTCCTTCTTCTTTCATGACCTTTCTCAAAACCTGTTTAAACTTGTTCCAGTTTTTAGTCCTTGGATGAAAGAGCATGTGCTTCGCATTCAGTATAAGAAAATCTACATTCATAGATTTTATCGGTTTTATCACCAACTGTTTTAGCCATTCGGGAGTCTCCCCTATGAAAGGTATAGGCTTTTTGAGTATAGGATCCTTTACAACCTTGTATCCTTGCTTTTCTATCCAACCAAAGAGCAGCTCTCCGTCCTCTATCCTTCCGTATTCAACCACGCTTTCTGTGAAGAACTTGTCAAACTTTTTAGAAGGATACTCGTCAATGTATCCCTTCTTTGCCATAACCCTTAGGATCACTTTTAGCACTTCCTCCACAAGCACGCCCTTTGGACACCTATGTGTGCATTTGTGGCAGGATACACATCTCCACATAACATCCGCTCTTTTTTGAAGCTCGTCTATCATTCCAAGCCTTGCCAAGTATATGAAGTGTCTTGGATTATATCTTTCGTCCCAATAGTTGTGCACTGGACAGGATGCGGTACAGTAAGAGCACTGGTAGCATTGGATTATGGTCTTTCCGTCTGGAGACTCCATTATCTCCTTTGCAAAGTCAAGGTCGTAATCATTTATGACTCTGGGGAGGATAAGTAAGTTCCAATCGCCGGATACATCCACCCCATCAATAACAAGCCTTTCTTTCCTTACAATTCTTTCTGGTTCTACCAAACTTCTTTCGTGTATAGCCATGGTTTAAACCTCCAATTCAATATCTTCGGGCCTTTGGACCCCTAAAAGCCTCCTTGCCATGACGCCTGCCGGTGGGAAAAATCCCTTGGCGCTGTGCATTGTAGAGAGGGTCATGTAATCCACGTAGGTAGCGTATATCATGGCAAGGAAGATGTCTACAAAAAGATAACCCCTGACCTTTATACCAAAATCCAAGAGTTTTTCTTGAATCTGCTTGTAAATCTGCTCAAACTCCTCGTAAGTCTCTCCATACATGTGTCTTTTGGGTGGCTCCTCTTTTAAGAACACAACTGCACCACTCTCGCTTTGTGGATCCCAAATCCAGCTTGTCCAAAGAATGTAATCTTCTGGGAAGGTAAAGTGCAAAAGCTCGGACGCTAAGTCCCCTGCAGCGGTCCTATCCACGCCCTTTATAGAATTTACAAAGTTTTCTACCCTTTCTTCCCAGTTGCTGGCTTTTCCGTAAAGCAGGTCGCTTATTGCCCTTTTCAGATTCTCCACGCCCGTTTCTTCTATCAACCTCTGCCTTTTCCTCCTTACAGAAAAGACTTTTTCTAAGAGCTGGTCTAAGTCTTCTCTGGTTAAGGAGGCAAGCCTTTCCTTGCTGAGAGTTTTTTGAAAAAGTAGGGATTTGGCGAGGAGGCCCTTGTAAAACTCTTGGGCAAACTCCTCACCTTCTCCTAAGATCTTTATCAGATAGTCCCTTACCAGAAAGTCGTCTAATGTGGTCACTTTTCTCATACAGTCACCTTTGCATTAAGAAATGCGGCAGCCTCTGCTCCTGCAGCTTCACCTTCTGAGAGAGAAGACTCTATGTCTATAGGACCTTTGCAGGCTCCAGCTATAAATATACCAGGCTTGTTGGATACTATGTTAGAGCCTGACTCTTCGGAAGGAATTAAGAACTTGCTGTCTGGGTCCTGGGCAAGTCCAAGGATCTTAGCCACTTTCTTTGTGCCAGCAGAGGGTTCCATACCAAGCACCAGAACCACAAGGTCCATGGGAACCTCAGAGGGCCTTTGAACTATAGTGTCCTCATGCTTTACCCTTAACCTTCCGTCTGCTGGGCTGTAGGTGATCTCTGCTATCCTACCTCTGACGTACCTAACACCATACTGCTCCTGAGGTGCCCAGTAGAAAGGATACTCCCATGTGCCGTATGTTCTCACATCCATGTAATAGCAAAACACGTCCACGTCTGGGTAATGCTCCCTTATTTCCATTCCCTGTAACCCAGACAGGGCACAGCCATACCTACAGCAATGCACGTTTGTTACCCCAAGCTGTCTGTCTCTTGAACCCACGCAAAATACGAAGGCTACCCTCTTTGGAAGTTGACCGTTAGAAGGTCTATAAAGCCTTCCCTCTTTGGAGAACATCTTCTCTAGCTCTAAATTTGTGATCACATCGGGATAAAGTCCATATCCCAGTTCTCCCTTTCTTCTTGGGTCAAAGTGTTCAAAGCCGGTAGCGACTACTATGGAACCTACCTCATGGGTTTCGCCGTTGGAAAGCTTTACCCTGTAATTTCCAGGTTCTCCTTCACAGGCTTCCAGTTCGGTTCTTAACTTCACTTGCACGTTGGGATTGCTTTCCACTTCCTTTACATAGGGACCCAGCACTTGCTCCGGCTTTAACTTTCTGGGTATTAGTGTGTGGTAGTGATTGAGCACAGGGTTACCACCCAGCCTGTCTTCCTTCTCCAATAGTATGGTTTGGATGCCAAGCCTTCCGAGAATCCTCGCTGCACCCAAACCTGCGGGACCGCCACCGATAACTAGCACTC
>CAZZKD010000129.1:0-2395 GCA_964655095.1 uncultured Thermocrinis sp. | reverse complement strand
CTATCTGATAACTGTATTTCCGTATGCCCCATACCATCCTACAAAATCCACTACACCGTCTGCGGTCGCCCTAACCTTTTGCACCCATAGGAGCTTCTATGTCAATGCCAGTGTGAAACTCGTACCCTTTTCCAAAAGGATTCTTTCTCCAGCCTAAGGTTGATGTTATTCTTCCATAAACAGGATAGCCTAAGGGTATGCTTCTGATATCTGAAAGTATCTGCTTAGCTCTACTTTCAAGAAACTCTATATGTGAAGTGTCCAAGTGGGCTGACCCTTGATAACTTGGTCCACCCAATCCAGCAGAAACTTTGATATTTGTAATACCTCTCTGGGATAGATAGGACTCTATCTCTATCAGGCGGGTTTCTAAAGATTTTAGCTTTTGGGCTAATAGGCGTTTTTCCTCACCGAGTTTTTGTTTCTTCTGGGATATTTCCCTGTTTTCTTCCTCAAGCTTCTTTACCTGGGCTTGCAGATAAAACCTCTCAGAAAGTAAGGATAAACCAAAGATGTAAGCCATTAAGGACGAAAAAAGAAGCATGCCAAGGAGAATAAAAAGGGCTTTCATGTAAGTTTTACGAATCCTAATAGTTTTGGGAGGTTTCCCCTCGTGTTGAACTAAAATTATGCTGATATATTCCCTCATTTTCTACCTCCCTAAGGTAATCTGAGACTATATAATACCATATCCCATGGGTATTCCTAAGGTTTTAACTGTGGCAGGGTCCGATAGTGGAGGTGGGGCAGGTATTCAGGCAGATTTGAAGACTTTTACCGCCCTTGGTGTTTTTGGAATGAGCGCCATTACTTCCATCACCGTTCAAAACACAGTTGGAGTTTTTGGGGTGTGGGATTTGCCACCTGATGTGGTCTATGCGCAGATAAAGGTGGTGGTAGAGGACATAGGTGTGGATGTGGTAAAAACAGGTATGCTTTCTCATAGCGCAATAGTGGAAGCAGTAGCAAAGGCTATAAAGGACTTTAACATCCAAAAGTTGGTTGTGGATCCAGTTATGCGGGCAAAGTCTGGCGATCCGCTTTTGAAAAGTTCCGACGAATTGGCTCTCAAAGAGCTTCTCATACCTTTAGCCACCATCATTACCCCAAACATACCAGAAGCAGAAGCCCTTACGGGTATAAAGATAAAGACCGTAGAAGATATGGAGCAGGCGTGTAAAGTGCTTCACTCTTTTGGGACAAAGGCGGTACTTGTTAAAGGCGGTCATATGGAAGGGGATAGACTGGTGGATGTTCTTTATGACGGTTCAGGCTTTGAGTATTTAATTTACGAAAGGATAAATACAAAAAACACACATGGCACCGGTTGCACCTTAGCTTCTGCAATCGCAAGCTATTTAGCAAAAGGTTTAGAGCTTAAAGAAGCGGTAAAGAAGGCTCGGGATTACGTGCAAGGAGCTATAAAGCACTCTCTTAGCATCGGAAAGGGCCACGGGCCTTTGAATCACATGTGGCAGTTCTATCCTTCTTTGTAAGCGGTGATTTCCACTTCAATCATCGCTCCAAGTGGTAGGTTGCTAACTTCCACAGTGCTTCTTGCTGGTTTAACTTTAACTTCTTTGAAGATATTCTCATAGATGTCGTTTAACTCCTTAAACTTTGAAAGGTCCTTTAGATACACCACAACCCTAACCACATCCTCCCAAGAGTATCCTGCTTGCTCAAGGATTGCACCTATGTTTTCAAAAACCTGTTTTGCTTGCTCCTGAAAGTCTTCCTTTAACCTGCCCGTGCTTGGCTCTATGCCTATCTGTCCTGAAAGAAACAGGAAATTCCCTACCCTTACCGCTTGGGAGTAAGGACCCACTGGCTTTGGTGCCCTATCCGTAAAAACCTCTGTCTTCATGCATACACCTCAAGGTAGAGTTTGGCTATCTCCTTTGCTAAGTTGTTCATCCTGCGTATATACCTTGCCCTTTCCTGCACGGATATTACACCCCTTGCATCCAGTAGGTTAAAGGTGTGGGAACATTTGAGGAGGTAGTCGTATGCAGGAAGAACTAACCGCTCTTGGAGTAGCCTTTTTACCTCTCCCTCGTATAGCTCGTAAAGATTAAAAAGAAGATTGGGATCCGACTTTTCAAAGTTATACACGCTCCACTCGTATTCTGCTTTTTTAAACACATCTCCGTAGGTAAGCCACTGATTCCACTTTATGTCATAAACGCTATCCACACCCTGAAGATACATGGCGATACGCTCCAGTCCATAGGTTATCTCCACGGAGATTTCTTCAAGATCTATCCCACCAGCCTGCTGAAAGTAAGTAAATTGAGTTATTTCCATACCGTCAAGCCAAACCTCCCATCCCAAGCCCCAGGCACCTAAGGTGGGAGATTCCCAATCGTCCTCCACAAACCTTATATCGTGCTCC
>CAZZKD010000128.1:0-15296 GCA_964655095.1 uncultured Thermocrinis sp. | reverse complement strand
CCGTTGAGGCTTTTCTTTTGGTGGTGGCTTGGTTCGGTGCGTCCGTGGCTTCCTTTGGGCTCGCTTTAATCGTTGAGTTGGTAGCTTGGGCGTTTTCTTTAGCTGGTGCTTCTCTCTTCCCCGTCTTAGTGTTGGGAATATGGGGCAAAAGAACTAACAAATACGGTGCCATGGCTGGTATAATCGTGGGACTTGGTGTCACCATAGCCTACCTAATAGCCAGCAGATTCTATGGATTTGAGCTATTTGGTATAAAGACCATCGCCGCTGGTATCTTTGGTATGCCACTTAACTTTATAGTTACCTTCGTAGTTTCCCGTCTAACACCACCGCCGCCCAAGGAAATTCAGGAATTTGTGGATAATATCAGGTATCCAAAGGGTGCGGTCAAGGCTGGCGCCGAAGAATGACCTTAGAGCAGTTTTTGAACTACACCCTTGCCTTCTTTATGTGGCTCGTCCTCGGGCGGGCCGCCCTTGAACTTTTTACAAAAGATCTTAACAATTTCTTTTATAGGTTTTTCTATCAATTCACCGAGCCTCTATACAAACCATACAGAGTAGTCTTTCCCTGCTGTCATACCGCCTTGTTGCTCATAACCCTGCTTTTGCTTAGATTTTTGGTAGTTAAAATTCTTTAACATACCATGCTTGATGCGGAGAGGTTTCTAAAAGAGCACGAGCCCTTTAACTACTTATCGCCAGAGACCCTTAAAAGGGTAGTTTATAACCTGCAGGTTCAGTATTACAAAAGGGAGGAGGTTATATTTCAAGAAGGACAAACACCTCTGAGCAGTTTATACATAGTTAGAAAAGGGGTTGTTCTTCTCAAAAGACACACAGAAACTCTGGATTATCTTCAAGAGGGAGAAAGCTTTGGTTTTGTTTCCCTACTAACTGGGAAGTCACCTTCTTCTACTGCTGTAGCTTACGAGGACTGTCTTTTGTTTTTGCTTCCTGAAAAGGTCTTTAAAAGTCTCTGCAAAGAATATGAAACCTTTAATCAATACTTTCTCAGGAAGCTGGCGGGTAGGTTTGAAAGAAGAAAAGAAGAAGGAAATACTATCTTAGAGAGGCTTGCTAGGGTTCAGGTGAAGGATATGAACCCAAAAAGGATACCTGTGGTAGGAGCAAACACCACTTTGGATGCAGTTATAAATTTGATGGCAGAAGGGGATTACAGAGCTGTATTGGTCAGACTTCAAGATGGTTATGGCATCATCACAGAAAGGGATATTATAAAACGTATGCTGGCACAGGGGAAGGATCTGACACAAACTACAGCTTCCGAAATAGCATCTTTCCCTGTATATGGTGTAGAAGAGGAAGACTATCTTATAGATGTTTTAACCCTGATGTCCAAACAAGCAATAAGAAGGGTGGTTGTTTTTTCTGGTCAAAAACCCACAGGAGTTTTAGAGGATAGAGACATAATACTCTATGAAAGTAGAAATTTTGTTTTCCTCTTTAAGGAAATAGAAAAGGCAAAGGATGAAGAAGATTTAGCATTTCTATACAAGCAAACTGCTAAGGCAATTGTGGAATTAGTTTTAGAAGGAGCAGACCCAGAGAAGGTGGGTAAATACGTATCCGAGCTTAACGACCGTTTTATGAAAAAGGCAGTATTCTTGGCAATAAAAAACCTCGGGGAAGAGCCCTTAGTCCCCTTTTCCATACTCGTTCTGGGAAGCGAAGGTAGACAGGAGCAAAGTTTAAAGACGGACCAAGACAACGCCCTAATTTACAAAGAAGTTCCCATAATAGACTTTGAGCCTAAGGAGTATTTTAAAAGGTTTTCTGAAGAGTACATAAAGGTTTTGTTAAAGGTTGGCTTTCCTCCCTGTCCCGGTAATGTTATGATCTCAAACCCAGAATGGAGAGGATCGGAAGAAGAATGGAAAAAAAGGATAAACTTATGGATAAACACACCAAGGCCCGAGAATATCTTGAGTTCCGCCATATTTTTTGACTTTAGAAGCGTTTTCGGAGACAAAACTCTGGCAGATAGCCTCCAAGAATTTGTGGAAAGAAAGCTAATAGGGCAAAGTCTTTTTTTGAGTTATTTAGTCGGGGAGGGATTAAAATTTAGGCCACCTTTAACCTTTCTTAGAGGTTTTGTAGTTGAAAGGACCGGTGAACATAAAGGTGAGCTTGATATAAAGAAAGGTGGGATCTTTCCCATAGCCCATGGCATCAGATGTATTAGTCTTGCCAACGGAGTGCGCGAGAGAAATACCTACGACCGAATAAGAAAGCTAACAGAAAAGGGGACCATAGAAAAGAACTTTGGAAAAGATCTTTTGGAAACTTACAGATTTCTAAACATGCTACGCTTCAGGGTTCAGGCAGAAAAAATAACAAGTGGAAATGAACCGGATAATTACTTAGATCCAAATAAGCTTTCAAAACAAGAGCGAGGAATGTTAAAGGATGCCTTTAAAGTAGTTGAAAACTTTCAAGAGCTACTCCGAGATCTCTTTAGCACAAGGTTTTTAGAATAAACAGTCTTATCCAACAACTGCCTCTTGAGGATGTTCTAAAAATGCTTAAAGGTAGTTATAATAAAGCCTAAAGATGTATGTAAAAAAGCTTAAAAGCCTTCAGGGCGAGCCGAAGCCAGTGCTTGTGGAACGGGCGTTCAGCAGGGTGAGGAGTAGGTTAGTTTCCTTAGAAGTTGGGGGGACGTCCCGATGAGGGATTTTGAAAAGCAACCTCAAAGAATGAAATTCATAATCTTTCTGTATATTTTCCTTAGCTCCTGCTCTTTGCCCAAAATTGTTATACTCGGCGATTATCTTACTGCAGAGGAACACGTAAATTTAGGATATGTTTATGAAAAACAGGGCAAGCTTGATTTAGCGGAAGAAGAATACAAAAAGGCTATAAAAAAGGACAAAAAAAACTTTACAGCCTACTTCAACCTTGGTAATGTGTATGCTAAAAAAGGTGATTACGAAAGGGCGGAAGTTTATTATAAAAAGGCTATAAAGTTAAAGGAGGATCCAGATGTTATGAACAACCTTGCCTATGTGCTCCATAAGCAGGAGAAAAAGGAGGAAGCTCTTTCATACATAAAAAAGGCTCTTGAACTAAAAGATGATCCCCTATATAGGGAAACATTAGAAAGCATACTTAAGGAATGATGGAATGCTACATACTTGCTGGAGGACAAAGTAAGCGTTTTGGTGAAGATAAGACCCTTTTCAGCATAGGTGGTATGCCGTGCATCCAAAGGATGGTGCAGGAAGCTAAAGAAGTATGCAGTGAAGTTTTTGTGGTTTCAAAGGATACAGAAAAGTATAGATTTTTGAAGGATGTTAAACTTCTAAAAGATATCTCCGAAAAACAGCTACCTTTGATTGGTCTATACACTGCTTTAAATCACACCAAGGAGGATAGGATAATCGTTCTGAGTGCAGATATGCCACTAATAAAATCTGACCTAATCTTATACCTTTGGAATAAACGCGAAAAAAATATAACGCTATACGAAATTGGGGGAAAGATATACACGTTTTTTGGAGTTTACCCAAAGGAAATCCTAAAACCTTTGGAGGAATACCTAAAAGCTGGAGGAGTGAAAGCTTTAGATTTTGTGCGTGCGGTTGGATATACTTCAGTTAAAGAAAGCGAGATAGTCCAGTTAGGTGTTCCTATGGATGCTTTTATAAACATGAATACTAAAGAAGACGCGAGGATTATATTAGAACTCTATGAGGGAAGTAAAGTTAAAGATTTTAGGAATGACCTGTGAGCACTGTGTGAGAACAGTAAAGAATGCCCTTTACAGTGTAGAAGGGGTTTCCGAAGTGGAAGTCTCTCTTCAGGATCAGTTTGCTAGAGTTGTTTTGGAAGAAAGCGTATCTTTTGAAACTCTGAAGAGTGCTGTAGAAAGCTTTGGATACAAGGTAGTTGATGAGGTTTGAGGATGTCAAAAATAGAATAGAAAATCTACATTATTTTAGCAAGGGTTGGCGCGGGATAATTTACAGAGGGTGCTTTGAAGAAAAAGAAGTGGCAATAAAAGTTGCCAGAAGCGTAGAAAAAGAGTATTCCATAAAGAAGGAGGCTGATATACTTGAAAGACTAAAAGGTTACAAACATTTTCCTCAAATCTTACTAAAAGGGGAAGATTTTTTCATATATGAGTTTATTGAAGGTAAGCCCATTGAAGAGTTAGAGCTGACACCTGAGGAAAAATTAAAAATATACCTTCAGGTCCTTGATATGGCCTATCTTTTAGACAGATTAAAAATTAACAGGGATGAGTTTGCAAGACTTGACAAAAACCTTCTGATTGGCAAGGACAGAACGGTTTATTTACTTGACTTTGAAAGGGGGCATATGAACGTTAAGAAAACTCATAACTTTACCCAATTTTTGCAGTTCTTAAGGAAAGAAGGAATATTATCCTACCAGCAGGCTATAGAGTTAGGAAAAGCCTATAGGTCTGACCCAGAGGGCATATACAGACATGTTAAGGATACACTTATACAAGCTCTATCATATTCTTCTTGATGTTTATGGGTATCAAAACTGGTGGCCTGTGGATGAACATTATCACAAAAGCAGAGGAACAGATCCTAGGGATGAGATAATAATAGGCGCAATATTAACTCAAAGCACCGCATGGAAAAATGTAGAAAAAGCCTTAGAGAACATTAAGAGAGAAGGAGAACTTTCGCTAAGATTTATAAGAAAAATAAGTCACGAAGAGCTTGCTAAACTAATAAAACCTTCTGGTTTTTACAAAGCTAAAGCAGAAAGACTAAAACAGGTAGCTAATTTTTTTAACCCCACTGATGTAGTCAGGAAAGTCAGCAGAGAAGAATTACTTAAACTTAAAGGTGTAGGTAAAGAATCAGCGGATGCAATTCTTCTTTATGCAGGGGATAAACTAACCTTTGTGGTGGATGCCTATACTCTCAGGCTATTTAAAAGGCTTTACAACATAGAGGGAGATTATGACAGGCTAAAAGCTCTTATAGAGGATAGTATTCCAAGGGATATAACCATTTACAAAGAGTTTCATGCTTTAATAGACACCCATGCAAAGATATACTGTAAGAGCACCCCCAGATGTGGGGAGTGCTTTTTAAAAGATTTTTGTATTAATGCAATCCAATCCTTTTAAGGATCCTACCGCGCCATAACCAGATGAGAATACCCATAACTATCAGGTAGCCGATAGTTACAACTCCCATGACCTTCCTCTTTGACTTTTCTTCTGGGGGAGGTTCGGATATTGATTTTAAATAAGCCACTATCTTTGCGGTTTCCTCCGGTCTGCCTGTCATAACTGCTGGCATGGTAGTGCCTGGTAGGATTTCTTGAGGGTTGAGAATGAAGTTATAAAGATAGCCTGGTCCTTTAACGAGGTAGCTTGTAGATAGGTCAGGTGGAACCTTACCAAAAGCTTCCTTCAGGGCATTTAAATCATTTGCAAACACCGCCTGGTAGATATCATTTGGTAAAACTTTTCCATACCTTTCTTGAAGGGATTGAAGAGTGGGGTTAGCCTGGATTGAACTAACATAAAGCGCATCGTACCTTACAGAATGGCAGGCGGCGCAGTTTTGTATGAAAAGCTCCCTTCCTTCCTTAGCGTATTTTACGTCCATTATTATCTTTTCGTGCTCTTCTGGTATCTCATACTTTGCATGGGGGGCAAAGATGTTGTTAACCCATACTATGTAAAAGAAGACTACCGTTATGACTGTTAAGAGTATAGCCCTAATCATTGCCTATCACCTCCCTTAGCTTTATACCAGCCCCATTCTAAGATGGATATTATTGGTAGGGACAGGAAGAAGGAGAGAAAGCCTACGGTGAATATGAGTCCAAGCATGGCATTGGTTGGCGTAGGAGGCATTGTACCAAGTATGGTAAGAGCCATGGAAGATATTACAAGCACTATGAACATTATAAAGAACAGCGGCCTGTTTCTTGCACTTCTTAACGGTGAGAAATCCAAGAATGGGAGTATTAACAGAAGCAGAAGGGCTAAGTTGAAGACTACAAATCCCAAGAACTTATCCGGAATTGACCTAAACATAGTGTAGAAGGCCAAAAGATACCACTCGGGCGCTATGTGTGCAGGAGTTTTGAAAGGATCCGCTGGGTCGTAGTTGTCTGCTGGTAGGAAGTGTTTCATGTAGAAGAATACAAAGAAGAAGAAAAGTGCTAAGTATCCCATCAAATAGGCACCTTCTTTTAGGGTCACATATGGGTGGAAAGGCACACCTTCTTTTTTCTTGTCTATTTCTCTCCCATCTGGAGATGTTATACCGTGGGCTCTGACTAGGTAGAAGTGAAAGCCTACCAAAGCTAAAAGTATCAACGGAAGTAGCCATATGTGGAGTCCGTAAAACCTTCCGAGGGTTATCTGTCCAAGCTCATAACCACCCTTCATCCATATGGCTATAGTTTCTCCTATTTTGAGCTTCCCTATTATGGGAGCACTGTCTATGGAGGTGGGTATTTCAGTGGTTACCACCATACCCCAGTAGGATAGCTGTCCCCAAGGAAGCAGATATCCAGACAGAGCAGTCATCAGAAGGACAAAGTATATAAGAAAGCCCACTATCCAGGTTAGCTCCCTTGGTTTTTTATAGGCGTTGTAGTATATACCCGTGAAGATATGAAGATAGACCACCGCAAGGAAGAAGTTTGCGCCTGCTGCATGGACCTGACGCAACAACCACATGAAAGGAACTTCTTTCATTATGGTGTAGTTGACGCTGTCAAAAGCTCTGTGTATGTTTGGCTCATAATACATAGTCAGGAATATGCCAGAGATGATCTGGATTAGAAAGGCAATCATTGCCATAACACCAAAGGCATAAGGGAAAGTCAGGTTTTTAGGCACTTTGTATTCAACCATCTGGGACTGCCAAAGTTCAGACACTTTGCCTCTATCATCAAACCATCTTCCTATCCTTCCGAGCATGGTTTTACCTCCTTAAGTAAGTTCTTTAACGAAACCTTCTTCGCCTATCACAAGTTTGTTGCCGTCTATCTTTTGGGGAGGAACAAAAAGTGGTCTTGGTGGTGGTCCTGCTATGTTGTCTCCCCATGGGGAGTAAAATCCTCCATGGCAGGGACAGTGGAATATAGGATAGTTAAACTCTCCTTCTCCCTGTGGTTTCCAGAGCGGTACACAACCAAGGTGGGTGCATACCGCTATTAGGGCATAGACATTTTGTCCTTGGAGTAGCTGACTATTTCTAGCTTCAGTCACCTTACCGTTCCACTGAAAGCCCTCTGGCAGCTTTACCACAAACACAGGCTTTCCTTTCCAAGATACAACTCTGACCTGAAGGTCCTGTATCTGGGATAGGTCTACCTCCACCTTTGCCCCTGCCAAAGAAGCCTGACTGGGAGAAAGAACTTTCACGAGTGGATAAAGCACTCCAACTACTCCTAAGGCACCTAAACCTCCTACTGCTAGACCTAAAAGGTCTCTTCTTGATGCCTCCATTACACAGCCTCCTTTAATAAGGTTAAGAAGTAAAATTATATATCAATATTCTAATTAACATATAAATATGATTACTTGATCATCTTAAAATACACTTTGGTGTTTGCAAATTAAAGCTAATTTTGGGTTTATAATAATTTTAATGTTTAGAATCCTAATTACAGATCCAATTTCCGAAAAGGGTATCGAGATACTGAGAAGGGAACAAGATTTTGAGGTGGATAATGAGCCAGACATTTCCTATCAGGAACTTTTGGAAGTTATAAAAGAATACGACTGCATAATCACAAGAAGTAGAACTCCAGTTACGGCAGAACTTTTGGAAAGGGCGGAAAACTTAAAAGTAATTGGTAGAGCCGGCGTAGGTGTGGATAACGTAGACATTGAGGAATCATCAAAAAGGGGTATTTTGGTCATTAATACCCCTGGTGCAAATACCATAGGTGCTACCGAGCTTACAATTGGTCATATGTTAAGCGTTATAAGAAACTTTCATGTGGCTCATAACTCTATGCTGGAAGGAAGGTGGGATAGGAAGAAGTTTATGGGTACAGAGTTATACGGAAAAACCTTGGGAATAATAGGTTTGGGGAATATTGGCTCTCAGGTGGCAATTAGATGCAAAGCCTTTGGGATGAGAGTCTTTGCCTATGATCCTTACATTCCAAGGGAAAAAGCAGATAGACTTGGAGTAAAACTCTTTGATGATCTGAGAGAGATGTTAAAGCAGGTGGATGTTCTGACCATACACGCTCCACTGACCCATGAGACAAAGCATATGATAACAAGAAGAGAATTTGAACTAATGAAGGATGGGGCTATACTGATTAACTGCGCTAGGGGTGGGATAGTAAAGGATGAGGATCTGATATGGGCTTTGGAAACGGGTAAGCTCGCTGGCGTTGGTTTGGACGTTTATTCGGTGGAACCACCACCTTATGAGTTTATAGAAAAGCTCAAAAAGTTTCCCAACGTATCCCTCTCACCGCACATAGGAGCCAACACTTACGAATCCCAGGAGAACGTGGCGGTTATAATAGCCCAGCAGGTGGTTAAAGCCTTAAGGGGTCAAACGGTAGAGTATGCGGTAAATGCTCCTTTTCCAGACTTGTCCGTGCTTACTCTGATAAAACCCCATCTGGATCTGGCAGAGAGGATGGGTAAATTTTTAGTGCAGTGGGCTGAGGAAGGAATAAGGGAGGTGCATATAGAAGTTAGAGGGGATATAGCGGAGCATTTCCATCCTGTAGCTTCTGCGGTTTTGATGGGCATACTCAAAGAAGTGGTAGATTTTCCCATAAACATAATAAATGCATCTTATGTAGCCAAGGATAGAGGTTTAAAGGTTGAAGAGCTAACATCTACAGAAACTGTTGATTTTAAGCACTACATAAAAGTAGTTGCAAAATCAGACGGAAACGAAAAGGTAGTGGTTGGTACTGTGTTGGAGGGTAATATTCCACGTATTGTGCAAATAGACAAATACAGAGTGGATGTGGAACCAGAAGGAATAATGCTTCTGTTTGAAAACAAGGACGTGCCCGGAGTGATAGGAAAGATAGGGACCATGCTGGGAAAAGCAAATGTAAATATAGCCGGATTTAGGCTTGGAAGGGAAAAGAAAGGTGGCATAGCCCTTGGAATACTAAACTTGGACGATGAAGTGCCTGAAGAGGTACTAGAGGAGATAAAAAAGCTTCCAGAGATTCTGCTTGTAAAACAAGTAACAGTATAGAGTTTTTCTTTCCTTGGCGGAGAATTCAGGAAGGGGATAGGTCTCTTAAATACTTGACAATAATATACTAAATATTATTATTAATTCTACTATCAATTTTGGAGGATGAAGATGTTTAGTGAGAACATTCTTTCCGCAAAGTCTTTGGAATATATAAACAGAGCAAAGGAACTGGCAAGATCCCAACAGGATACTAAGGTGGATACAGACCATCTTCTCATGGTTATGCTGGCGGACGAAAAGTCAGCTCTTAGAAAATATCTTGAGAGGAGGGGAATAGAGCCTAAGGAGTTTTTAAAGAGGTTAGGGGAGTATTTAAACAGAGTTAAAGGGCAGATTCAGAAGGTAGCGGAGCAAGAAGCTAAGCATCTGATAGACCTAAGAAGTAAGATAATGCAAATAAAGTCTGACATAGGACAGGTTCAGATAGAGCTGGAAAAGATAAGAAGAGCAAAGGAAGATGTTAAAAGGGAACTAGATAGAGCAAGAAGATATGGGGATTACTGGAGCGTTAGGGAGTTAGAGGTTGAATATGCAAGGCTTGAGAGGATAGAATCCCAATACAGGGCTCAGTTAGATAGCGTAGAGAGGAGCTTGGCGGGGATTTTTAAGCAAGAAGACGTAAGGGCTTTCTTAGAAAACAAGCTTTCTATAGATGGGTTGGTTAAAAAGGCTTTGGAACAATCTCCCGTTTTGGAACAGCTAAGGGAGATCGGTCTATCTTCTGAAAGGTTCAAGGACCTTGTTTATCAGAGAGTTTTTGGAATCGTACCTGCTTTTGATTACTCTCAAAACTTGGTTAAGGTGATGGAAAGGGCTCAAGACTTAGCTGTGAAAGAAGGAAAAGCACAGGTGGAACCTTACCATGTAGCTACAGCCTTGCTTGAGGTGGAAGAATCCATAGGTAGTAAATTATTAAAAGAAAGCTTAGGAGGTGAAAGGATGAAAGACGTAGGCCAAGAGCTAAAGGAGGAAGAAAGGCCTCCTCTGGAGAGGTTTGGCACAAATCTAACCCAGCTTGCAAAGGAAGGTAAACTGGATCCGGTTATAGGCAGAGAAAGGGAGATAAATCAGGTAATAGAGGTGCTTCTTAGGAAGTCTAAGAATAATCCTGTCTTGGTTGGTGATCCAGGCGTTGGTAAAACTGCCATAGTGGAGGGGTTGGCTCAAAGGATAGCAAACAAAGAGGTTCCCACTGAATTACAAGACAAAGAGGTTATAAACATAGACATGGGCTCTTTGGTGGCAGGCTCCAAATACAGGGGTGAGTTTGAGGAAAGACTAAAAGGTCTTTTGGAGGAAGTAAAGCAAAAGTCTAACATAATACTGTTCATAGACGAAATTCACACGGTGGTTGGGGCAGGTAAGGCTGAAGGCTCCTTGGATGCGGGGTACATGCTAAAGCCTGCCCTGGCAAGGGGAGAGATAAGGCTTATTGGTGCTACCACGGTAGATGAATACAGGAAATACATAGAGAAAGACCCAGCTTTGGAAAGAAGATTTCAACCTATATACGTAGATGAGCCAACCGAAGAAGAAACCATAGAGATACTAAAAGGTCTGCGCCAAAGACTTGAGAATCACCACAAAGTGAAAATATCCGATGAAGCTATAGAGAGTGCAGTAAAACTCACCAAAAGGTTCGTCACATTCAGAAAACTTCCAGACAAAGCTATAGACGCCTTGGATCAAGCCTGTGCAAGGAAAAAGCTCTCGGTAGTCTCCGTTCCACCAGAGATCCAAGAGCTGGAAAGAAAAATAAAAGCTCTGGACGAAGAAATACAAAAGGCTTTCTTAGAAGGAAGTTATGAAAAGGAATCTCAGCTGAAAATAAGGAAGATACAGTTAGAAAAGGAAAAGCAAGATCTTCTTTCCAAATTGGGAAGCATAGATCTTAAGATCCAGGAAATCAAAAGAAGGATGGAAGAGCTGGACAGCGAAATCATCAAAGCTTCCGAAAGGGGAGATTATGAGAGGGAGGCAAACCTAAAGATAGAAAAGATAAAGCTTGAGAAGGAGCTGAAAGAGCTTGAAAGTGCCAAAAGCCGGCAATTGGTGGTAAGCTCCGAAGACGTTGCTCAGGTGGTTTCTGAATGGACTGGCATTCCCCTTTCTAAGCTAAGGGAAGAGGAGCTGGAAAAACTGTTAAAACTTGAAGAAGAGCTTCACAAAAGGGTTATAAACCAAGAACACGCGGTTAACGCGGTAGCTCAGGCAATAAGAAGGGCAAGGGCGGGACTAAAGGATCCCAAAAGGCCCATAGCCAGCTTTCTATTCTTGGGTCCTACTGGAGTAGGAAAGACCGAACTTTCAAAAGCACTGGCGGAGCTTCTCTTTGGAGAGGAGGATGCCCTTATTAGGCTTGATATGTCGGAGTTTAAAGAAGAGCACAGCGTAGCAAAGCTAATAGGCGCTCCCCCAGGTTATGTGGGTTACGAAGAAGGCGGAAAACTAACAGAAGCTGTAAGAAGAAAACCTTATTCTGTGCTTCTTCTGGACGAAGTGGAAAAAGCCCATCCAAGGGTCTTTGACCTGTTCTTACAGGTGCTGGACGACGGAAGGCTAACAGATTCGCACGGAAGAACGATAGATTTTAGAAACACAGTAATCATAATGACATCCAACATAGGTTCCCAGTATCTTCTTACTTTACCTTCTGATGAGGAAGAGAAAAAGGTAGAGCAGGAGTTTGAGAAAGCTAAGGAAAAAGTTTTAGATGAGCTAAGGTACCATTTTAGACCAGAGTTTCTAAACAGGATAGACGAGGTGATTGTCTTCAAGCCTCTTACCATGAGAGAATTACTTCAGATAATAGACCTGCTTATTGCAAACATCAACAAGCGCCTCGCAGAGAGGAATATAAAGGTAGAACTAACAGAAGAAGCCAAGAAGCATTTGGTTAAGCTTGGATACGAACCTACTTATGGTGCCAGACCTTTAAAACGAACTCTTCAAAGATATCTGGAGAATCCCTTAGCGGAGAAGATAATAAAAGGTGAGATAAAAGAAGGAGCTTTGGTGCGTGTTAGCTTAGCGAACGAAAAATTGGAATTTGAGGTAGTATAATATTTAACCATGTACGATGTGTTAATATTAGGTGGTGGAGCGAGTGGTTTGGCGTGTGCTTTAACCTTAGTATCCGCAAGAGGTAGAGATTGGAGCTGGGCTGAAAATAGAAAGTATCTGGTTTTTGACACAGCTGAATCGGATTTAAACAAGGCATACCTGAAGAACGTGCCTGGCTTGCAACCTCTCTCGGGAAAAGAGCTTTTAAGGATAATAAGAAAACAGATAGAGGATTGGGGTGGTGTGGAGTTTTCCCAGGAGAGGGTAATAAAGATAAACAGGGAAGAGGACGGAAACTACAAAGTTATCACAGAGTCTGGTGCTCAGTACAGCTCAACTTACTTAGTCTTGGCTTGTGGATTTAAAGAGTTCAGCATAGAGGGCTTAGGTTTGGAAGTTATAGAAAATCCCAAGTCCCCAAAGCCTGGTAGGGTTATGATAAAGCACAGAGATTATGAGGTTTTACCTAACTTGTTTGTCGTTGGAACTTTGGCGGGGCTTAGCTCTCACTTTACTTCCTGTGCGGGCTCTGGTGTGGAGGTTGCGGTGGAAATTCTTTCCCGAATGGCGGGCAAAAGGATAGTGATCCACGACGTGCCTCAGGATTGAAAAAGATCTTTCCCTTTCTCCTATCCCTCACCTTTCTTTCCCTTCTTTTCTACTTTTTGCCACCAAAAGAGATAATAAACTTTCTTAGGTTAATAACTTTAAAGGGCTTGCTTCTTGCAAGCTTTTTTTATGGGATGAGCCACATTACCAGGAGTCTAAGATGGAAAATACTTCTTAAAGACATGTCCTTTTTTCAGTCCTTCTTCATAAACAGCGCGAACGTGTTTCTGAACAACTTACTGCCCGCAAGGACTGGAGAGCTAAGCTGGTTTTACTACTCAAGAAAACTTGGAATTAACCTTTCAACCTCTTTGGTAGTTTTCCTCTGGGGAAGGCTACTGGACCTCTTTGGACTTTTTATCCTTACAACTTTCTTTTATGCGCTTGAGAAGGCAAGCCTCTACCTTGGATTTCTTCCAGTTTTTTTGTTTTTAATCTCCCTTTTTCTGCATGTTCCTTTAAGAAGATTTAAAGGGCTTGACGCTAACTTTTACAGTTCCCTTTTGGCTTGCGTTCTCTCTCTGATCTCTGCCCTTCTGAAGTTTTCCAGCCTTATGTTTTTGATAAGTTTGGATCCATCCGTTTTATTGTTTTTAAGTTTTTTAGGTGGTGAGCTAAGCACGGTTTTGCCTATTCATAGCTTTGGCGGCTTTGGCACCTACGAGCTTAGTTTTTCTTTGCCTCAAAAGCTCTTTGGAGAGAGCCTTAAGGAGCCTATAAAGCTTGCCTTTGTGTTTCACGTGTTTCTTCTTCTATCTTCTGCTCTCTATGGCATGCCTTCCCTGATATTTCTACATCTTAAAACATCTAAGTTTTAAGCTCTACTTCGCAAACGTCCGTAGCGCCAAAGCTGTCTCTTTTGCAAGCTTCTATGGGAATAACTTTGTAAAAGCTTTTTAGGTATTCGGAGAAGTTGTCCAGTATGTGCTTTGCCCAAAGGCTTTCTGTGTATGTGTAGTGTTTTTTTATTAGCTCTCTTAGCTCTTCTTTCTCCGTTTCAGTAATAAGCCCCCTTGCTATCACGTAGGAGGTGTTTATCTTCTTTGGAAGCTCTGGATCAAGAACGTATGCGTATCCTCCGGTCATACCTGCACCAAGGTTGTATCCGACGGGTCCAAGGACTACCACTATACCACCCGTCATGTATTCACAGCAGTGCATGCCAGCCCCTTCCACTACCGCAATAGCCCCGCTGTTTCTAACTCCAAAGCGCTCTCCAGCCTTTCCTGCAGCAAAGAGCTCTCCACCCGTTGCACCGTAAAGGCAGGTGTTTCCCATTATGACGTGGTTTTGAGTGTCTTCCACATCCGAAGGTTTAATAACTATTCTTCCCCCATACATGCCTTTACCCACATAGTCGTTAGCATCCCCCACAAGGGTTAAAGACATTCCCCTGTGGTTGAATGCGCCAAAGCTCTGTCCTGCGGTGCCAAAGAAGGTAAGGTTTATAGTATCTTCCGGCAAGCCTTCGTCTCTGTATTTTAGGGCTATGTAGTAGGCAAGGCGGGTAGGTATAGACCTGTCTATGTTCCTTATTTTGTACTCTTTTTGAACTCTCTCTCCCCTTTCTATGTATGGCAGTACGTCTTTTTCTATCCGCTCTGCCAGAGGGCTTCTTCTTGGATTGTCGTTTCTTTCCACAATACACCTTAAAGGCTTGTCCTTTGGATAATCTTCCTTCAAAAACTCTTCAAGTTTAATCCTCATTGAGCCAGGAAGGTGATCGTAGGTTATAACTTCCAGAAGGTCTCTCCTTCCTATTATTTCGTCCATACTTTTAAAGCCCATCTGTGCAAGTATTTCTCTTACTTCCCTTGCCACCGCCCTGAAATATGCCATAACATTTTCCACTCTCCCTTTAAACTTTTCCCTGTATTTTGGATCTTGAGTAGCCACTCCCGTGGGACACTGGTTTGTATGACAGAGCCTTGCCATGACGCAACCTTCCGCTATCATTGCAGCAGTTCCAAATCCAAATTCCTCCGCTCCAAGAAGGGCTGCAATTATCACATCTTTACCCGTTCTCATCCCACCGTCTACCCTCAGGCGCACCTTGTCTCTTAGGTTGTTCTCCATCAAAACCCTCTGGGTTTCAGCCAAACCTATTTCCCAATAGTTGCCCGCATTCTTTATTGAACTGTAGGGACTTGCACCCGTTCCTCCTTCCGCTCCGCTTATCTGCACTATGTCTGCATAAGCCTTTGCGACTCCTGCAGCTACTGTTCCCACACCCGTTTCTGCCACAAGCTTGACGCATACCTTTGCTTCTGGGTTTGACTCCTTCAGGTCGTTTATCAGCTGTGCCAAGTCCTCTATAGAGTATATATCGTGATGGGGTGGTGGGGATATTAAGGTTATACCAGGCTGAGCATGCCTTAGTTTTGCTATATATTCGCTTACTTTGTGT
>CAZZKD010000127.1:0-7388 GCA_964655095.1 uncultured Thermocrinis sp. | reverse complement strand
ACCGCGTTAGACCCACCTCCTCCAATTCCAAAAACCTTTATCCTCGTTGGATTTACCATATCCATCATAGCACCTCCTTGAAGAAGGATTTTAATTTGTTCAACCAACCAGTAAGTTTTATCTTACCCTCACTTTCTAAGTTTGGAGAATTTTGATAATTAACGGAATAACCATACAAAGGTTTCAACTTCAATCTAAGTAAACCCACCGCTGTAGAGTAAGCTGGATCTTGGATCCTTTCCTTTAACCCAAAGACTCCCATAGGGTAGCCTATCCTAACAGGTAGGTCCAAATACCTTTCAAAAAACTCCTTCAAACCTGCAAGCTTGGCAGAACCACCAGTTAGGACAACACCCGCATTTATTGTAGAAAGGTTTATTCCTTGAGCGTCTATGTATCCTAAAACACTGTCTGTAATTTCTTCTAGCCTTATCTGTATTACTTCAGCTAAGCTTTTTTTACTAACCATAGCTTCTTTATCTTCACCCCTGGGCTTGATTTTAACCCTCTCTGACTCATTTACCAAATCGGATAGCGCAAAACCATGCTCCAGCTTTACTCTTTCTGCTTGTTCTACGCTTATCCTCATAAAATGGGCAATGTCTTTTGTTATACTGTTACCTCCTATGGGTATAGTTCCTGTTATTATGGGAGAGCCTTCAACAAAAAGGATAAAATCTGTAAGACCTGCACCAATGTCTAAAAGTAAAACCCCTTCTTCTTTTTCCTCTTGCGTTAGCACTGCTTCCGCGCTTGCCATTATGGAAGGGTATTTATCAGCTATATTCAGACCGCTTGATTTTACAGCTTTTTCAACATTTCTAAGAAGAGCAGTTCCTACTTTAACTATGTGCACCTCCGCAGTCAATTTAGATCCAAGAAGTCCTACCGGGTCAAGAACTCCTTCCTGTTCATCCAAGACAAACTTTCTTGGGATTGCGCTTATTATCTCGTAGCCTTCCTCCTTTGCTCTGGTTGTGGTCCTCTCTATAATTCTATCTATCTGAGTCTCATCTATTTCCACAGGTTGAGGGGATATATTTATAGTATCCTTTTCATTTTGACTTTTTAAAACGGTAGAAGAGATTCCAAGGTTTACTGAATTGAGTTTAACATCAGCCATTTCTTCGGCTTCTTTTACTGCACGTAATATGGATCCCACAGCTAAATCCAACCTTGTTATTTGTCCTTTCTCTATTCCTTTACTTGGCGCTTCACCTATACCTATAACGTGTATATCTCCGTAGTTATCAATTTCTGCCACCAGAGCTAAAATTTTGCTGGTGCCCAAGTCCAGAGAAGCTACAGTCTTCATGCCTTCATTCGCCCTCCTTTATAATAGCCATGCTCTCCGAAATCATAAGAACGTTTGTAGACTTCATTTCAAGTTTATTATAAACTTTTCTGATTCTATCGAACATAGACAAGTCTAATTTGCTAATTGGGGGCAAGACTATCTTATTACTGGATATGTATACAATAGTGCTTCTATCAGTTACATATATCTCTTTTATTTTCGGGTCTATTTCTTTTACGAAATCTATAAAGGCCTTTAGATTAGGGAAGTGTTTTTTTATGTAATCAAAAGAAAAAGTATACACAACTGGCAATGGGCTTTCTATCGCTGGGTTATAAAAAAATTCACCTTTATGGTCAATTAGCAAAATATTAGTATCATGGACTACAGAAGCTATGGGTATTCTTTCTTGAACCTCAACGTAAATCTTAGCACCATCCAACCCTAAATCTCTTTTTATCTTTACTTGCTCTACAGAGTTTTTAGTAAGGTTATTGATCTCAGCCAAGAGTCTATCAGAGCTCAAAAACAACCAATTACCCTTTGCCGTTTGATAACAAGCTGAAGAAATAAGCTCTGGTGATACTGTTTGTGTTCCAACAACTTCAATTACCTTTATCTTAAATAATGGTATTGTGTTTAAAGAGCTCGGTAAAAAGAATCCACCTAAAGCCATAGCTATAAGCCATACAAAGGCTAAGGGATACTCAAGTCGAGCTTTCCAACTTATTTTCCCCTCCTCTTTCATAACTCCGCTTTAACATATTAACATAGATATCATCAGCTTAAAGTCAATACCTTTTTTTCTACAAGCCATAGGAAATAAGCTTAGTTCTGTCATTCCAGGTATGGTGTTAATTTCAAGAACAAAGGGTCTGCCACTTTTGTCTACCCTAAAATCTACTCTGGACATGTCCTTCAATTCAAGGGCATTGTGGGCTTTTATAGCCAGATTCTCCAGCTCTTTTGCTAATTCTTCTTCTTCCAAAAACTCATACTCGCTCATACCCTTGGTATATTTGCTTTCGTAGTCGTATATACCCTTCTTTGGTTTTATCTCTATGGGTGGCAGTGTCTGCTGTTTTAGTATTCCTACGGTTATTTCCCTTCCCTCTATGAACTCTTCTACGATAGCTTTTTTTGTAATCTTCCATAATTCTTCCAAGGCTTTTTCTAACTCCTCTTGGTTATTTACCACAAAAAGTCCAACGCTTGACCCTTGATCGGAAGGTTTTACTACTGCGGGAAACCTATCCCATACGGGTTTTTCTCCATACCTTACTGCTATCCAATCCGGTGTAGGTATATTATGAAATCTTAAAATCTTCTTTGTGGTATCTTTATCCATAGCTAAGGCACTACCGAGAACGCCAGAACCTACGTATGGGATGCCAAGAATGTCCAAAAGTCCCTGAATCCTTCCATCCTCTCCGTAGGGACCGTGCAAAGCTATAAATACTTTATCCGGCTTTATCTGTCTGAGCTTTTCGCATATTGAGTCCTCCAGGTCTAAGGCTATGGCTTCGTGTCCAAGCTCTTGCAAAGCCTTTAAAACCGCTTGGCCTGTTTTTAGCGAAATCTCACGCTCCGCAGACCTTCCACCCATAAGGACTACTACTTTCAATTAACCTTACCTCCTCCTCAAGCTCGATACCAAACTCTTCAAAAACCCTTCTTTTTGCTACATCAATAATTTTAATCACCTCTTCAAAGCTTGCCTTTCCTAAGTTCACAAGAAAGTTTGCGTGTTTTTCGGAAAATGCTATGTTTCCCAACCTGTAGCCCTTCATACCAACTTCCTCTAAAAGCCTACCTGCGCTGTAGGAAGGTGGATTTTTAAAGGTAGAGCCAGCAGTTGGCACTTGAACAGGTTGGGTTTGTTTTCTCCTTAGCCTTATGCTTTCGTATTCCTGATATATTGGATAGTCTGCCTTTGGAAAAAAGAAAACCGCCTCTAAAACTATTCCTTTTTCAGGAAAAGGGGACCTTCTGTAGGAAAATTCTAAGTTTTCCCTACGTTCTTGCACAACTTCTCCGTTGTAAAGCATAAACTTTACGGACTTTAAATGGTTTGAAATTTCATAGCCAAAGGCACCTGCGTTCATGGCTATTGCTCCACCTACTGTGGCAGGAAAGCCAGCGAGTTTGTATATACCCTCAAGGTTTTCTTTTAGCCCAAGATCACCCAACGCAGTTAAAGGCCCGCCAGCCTGTGCCATCACCTCCAAACCACAACCAACATCCATTACTCTAAGGCCATTCAAAAACTTAGTGTTTATGACCATTCCGTAAAAGTCTCCAAATACAGTATTTGCGCCTCTGCCAAGCACAAATATGGGTATATCTTCCCATTGGGATATGTTTATACATTCTTTTACATCTTCAAAGCTTTTGGGATAAGCCATAAACTTTGCCAGACCGCCAACCCTTATGGTGGTGTAAGCAGAGAGGGGAACATCCTTATAGAGCTTCATATTAAAATTAAACCACAATGTCGCGGAGCATCTTAACCATAGACAGCAAAGCCCTTGAGTTCAACATAAAAAGTCTTTCAAAGTTTTCCAAAAAGCCAGTTATAGCGGTAGTAAAGTCCGATGCCTATGGAGTAGGAGTAAAACATATAGCAAAGATATTAGAAGGTATTAAAGAAGTGGAGTTTTTTGCGGTTGCCTGCGTGGAAGAAGGTTTGGAGCTGAGAGAGCTCGGTATAAAAAAACCTATACTTATTCTTGGTGGTGTGCTAAAGGGGGAAGAAAAGGCTATCAAGGAATACTCTCTTACGCCGGTAGTTTCCCACCCTGAACATTTAAAACCTTTGGAAGGGCTAAACGTTCCTATTCATGTAAAATACGACACGGGGATGGGAAGGCTTGGCTTTTTGGAAGAAATCATAGATGATCCGAGAGTGGAAGGGGTTTTAACTCACTTATCTTCTCCCGCAGAGGAGGAATTTTCCAAAAAACAGATAGAAAAGTTTAAGAACATTCTCAAACATTACAAAAACGTCAAATACGTCCATCTTGAAAGCTCGGCAGGAGTCATCTATAAGGTCCCTTACGCTACTCACATAAGGGTAGGCCTTGCAATATACGGAGAAAAGCCCCTTAGTAATTATCCTGTCCAGCTAACACAGGTCCTTAGTCTAAAGGCAAGGTTGATATCCGTGAAAAGGCTTCCAAAGGGATACTCCATATCTTATTCAAGAACTTACAAACTTGAAAGGGATGCTTTGGTAGGTGTGATTGCCTTTGGTTATGCGGATGGGATGATGAAAAGCCTTTCAAACAGGGGTAAGGTTTATTACAAAGGTAAAGCCTTAGATATCATAGGAAATGTAACAATGGATATGACCATAGTAGATCTGACTGGGACTGACGCAAAAGTTGGAGATTGGGTGGAGATAGTGGGTCCGCATCAAAGCTTTACAGACCTTGCCAAGATGGCAGGAACCATACCTTACGAAATAATGTGCAATTTATCAAGGAGAATAAAGAGAGAAGTTTTATAATTAGGCTTATGGCTGGTGTGTGGGAAGAGGCTTTGGTAGAAGAAGCAATATACTTGATAGCTCACTTAGCCCAAGCTGAACAGCACCTAATGGAAATAGAAGGAGAGACAAAGGTGGAAGACCTAATCCCTATAATAGACGAGCTGAGAAACAAAAGAAAGACGGTGGGGGATATCCTTTTTTCTACTCTGAAGATAGAAGGGGGAAAAGAAGGGGAAGAGTTCAGAAGCAAACTTGAAAGCCTTTGGTGTTCTCTGAAACACTTGGCTATGGCTTTGGTGCATTGCGATGAAACCACGGAGAAGTTAATAAGAAGGTTAGAATGTCATCTGCAAAGTGGGGATGACCAAAAGGCTCAGGAGCTTTCTAAAAGGATAAAAGAGCTATACGAAGTTAGACAGTCCATAAGAAATTTTATAAAAATGCTTCTTTTTGATGTTTCCAAAAAGCTAACTTCCACACCGCAAGTGAGGTGCAGAGAAGACCTATGTATAATGGAGTAGCTTATGCCTTACAAGGATCTGAGGGAATTTTTAAAAAGGCTTGAAAGGGAAGGAGAACTGGCAAGGATAAAGCTTGAGGTTTCTCCTATACTTGAGATTACAGAAATAACGGATAGGGTTTGCAAGATGCCAAAAGGAGGGAAAGCCCTTCTTTTTGAGAAAGTCAAGGACTACTCTATTCCAGTGCTTACCAACATGCTTGGCTCTGAAAAAAGAATAAAGCTTGCCCTTGGTTATGAAAGGCTGGAAGACATAGGTTGGAAGCTATACAAACTCTTAAGGCCAGAAATTCCCCACACTTTTTTAGAAAAGCTAAAACGCCTGCCTGAGCTTAAAAAGTTAAACGACGCTTTGCCCAAAACTGTAAAAGACGGTCCGGTTAGGGATGTGATAAAAAAGGATAACATAGACATCTTAGAGTTTCCTATTCTTCAGTGCTGGCCAGAAGACGGGGGAAGATACATCACCTTTGGACAGGTGATCACCAAAGATCCAGAAAGCGGGATAAGGAACGTGGGGCTATACAGGGTGCAGGTCTTGTCTCCCACAGAGCTTGCCCTTCATTGGCAAATTCACAAGGATGGAAATCACCACTATTGGAAGGCAAAAAGGTTGGGCAAGCGCCTTGAGGTAGCTATTGCCATAGGTGGGGATCCTGTGCTATCTTACGTGTCCTCTGCTCCTCTTCCGCCAGAGGTGGATGAATATCTCTTTGCAGGCCTGATAAGAGAGGAGGGGGTGGAACTTGTAAAGGGTTTAACGGTAGATTTAGAATATCCAGCCTATGCGGAGATAGTCATAGAGGGGTACGTGGATCCAGAGGAGCCTTTGGTGGATGAAGGTCCCTTTGGGGATCACACGGGTTTTTACACCCCGGTGGATAAATACCCAAAAATGCACATAACCGCCATACTCCACAGAAAGGACCCAATATACCTTGCAACCATTGTGGGAAAACCACCCCAAGAGGACAAATACATAGGCTGGGCTACAGAAAGGATATTTTTACCTCTAATAAAGTTCAACCTGCCTGAGGTGGTAGATTATCATCTTCCCGCAGAGGGTTGTTTTCATAACTTCTGCTTTGTTTCTATAAAAAAGCGCTATCCGGGGCATGCCTTTAAGGTTGCGTATGCCTTGCTTGGTTTGGGTTTGATGTCTTTGACAAAGCATGTGGTGGTTTTTGATGAGGACATAGACGTTCATGACTTTGCGCAGGTGCTTTGGGCTTGGGGCAACAACGTGGATCCTATCAGAGACGTGCAGATCCTAAAGGGTCCCATAGATGTTTTGGACCACAGCACCAACGAGGTAGGTTTCGGTGGAAAGATGATCATAGACGCTACATCAAAGTGGAGAAGTGAAGGCTACACAAGAGTTTGGCCAAAAGAGATAGAGATGTCTGAAGAAGTGAAGAGAAAGATAGATGAGCTTTGGAATAAGCTTGGGTTAAATTAATTGCCATGTGCGGTATCTTTGGCATTTTTGGTGTGGAAAATGCGGAAAATTATGCCTTTTACGGCATATACGCCCTTCAACACAGAGGACAGGAAAGCGTAGGTATAGCGGTTTCGGACTTTGAAAGTATAAAGCTTGTAAAAAAGGCAGGTTTGGTGCTGTCTGCCATAAAGGGAGAGGACCTTGAAGGTGTGAGTGGTTCTATAGCCATAGCTCACGTAAGATACGCAACCGCCGGCAGGTCTGGAGATTTCAACGCCCAACCTATTTTTAAAAAAACGCTCATAGGAGAGGTGGCAGTTGCTCACAATGGAAACCTAACTAACTTCAAAAGTTTAAAGCAAGAGCTTTTGCAAATTGGAGAGAGTTTTGAATACGATTCTGACACTGAACTTTTTCTTTCTTTAATAGGAAAGGGAAAGGAAGTACCAGAGGGAATAACGCTTCACCCGGAAGATAGGGAAGTTCTGCCTTACATATTCTATACCTTAAATAAGGTTAGTGGTGCCTACAGCGTTCTATTTCTTTTGAAAGACAAACTCATTGCGGTTAGGGATCCTTACGGCTTTAGACCGCTTCTTATGGGAAGGTTAAAAAATGCAGTGCTGTTTGCGTCTGAAAG
>CAZZKD010000126.1:0-4623 GCA_964655095.1 uncultured Thermocrinis sp. | reverse complement strand
TGAGGCTTGTATTCTTTAGAAAAATCTCGCAAACGAGTGCAGGTTGGATTTTTTAAAAAAGGTGAAGAGATTTCTAAAGCCCGAGGGTGTATGGGTGTCTTACACCTCTTCCCTTGCAGTTAGGAAGGCTTTAAGGATCTTGGGCTTTAACCTTCAGAATACAAAGGCTGTAGGAAGAAGATCAGGGGGAACAAAGGCAGGAAAAAAGATAGAACAAAACCTATCGGATGCAGACCTTAGAAAGCTTAACACTTCTCCCTACGCTGTCCCTTTCTTGGACCCAAACCTTAACAGAAAACCAATTCGCATACTTATAGATTACGCCCTTAATGTGGTTTATAATAGAATAAAAACAGAAGGAGGTAGTTCCATGAAGATAACGTTGAGCGTGATAAAGGCAGACATAGGAGGGTTTGTAGGGCACTCTGGTGTTCATCCCGAAGTTTTGGAAAAGGTGAAAGAGATAGGTTTGGCAGAGGTGGAGAAGGGTAACCTCATAGACTGTCAGACCCTCGTGTGTGGAGACGACATAGCTTTGGTGATGACCCATCAGCATGGGGTGGATAGCGAAGTGGTTCATGGCATAGCTTGGAGGGCCTTTGAAGCAGGCACGGAGATTTCCAAAAAGTTAAAGCTTTACGGAGCGGGACAGGACTTACTTTCTGATACCTTTTCTGGAAACGTAAAAGGTATGGGACCGGGCGTGGCGGAAATGGAGTTTGAAGAAAGACCTTCTGAGCCCGTTATAGTTTTCTTTGCGGACAAAACCTCACCAAGTGCGTGGAATTTACCGCTTTACGAGATGTTTGCAGATCCTATGGTATGTGCAGGACTGGTAATAGATCCAAAGATGCACGAGGGATTTACCTTTGAAGTTTTGGATACATTCACAGGAAAGGCTGTTAGACTCTCTACGCCTGCAGAGCTTTATGATCTTTTGGCTTTAATAGGCTCTGTGGGAAGGTATGCCATAAAGAGCGTTTGGAGAAATTCAGACGGTGAGATCGCCGCAGTAGCATCCACCCAAAGATTATCCCTTATAGCGGGCAAGTATGTGGGTAAGGACGATCCTGTTATGATAGTTAGGGCTCAGTCAGGTTTTCCGGCAGTAGGTGAGATTTTGGAACCCTTTGCAAGACCCTGGATAGTGGAAGGTTGGATGAGAGGATCCCACAACGGACCCATAATGCCCGTTTCATTCAAACAAGCTACGCCCACCAGGTTTGATGGACCACCAAGGGTTATAGCGGCAGGGTATCAAATAGCCCAAGGCAAGCTCATAGGACCAAGGGACCTCTTTGATGATCCAGCCTTTGATAAGGCAAGAGAGCAAGCCCAAATTATGGCGGACATCCTCAGAAGGCAGGGCATATTTGAACCTCATAGACTACCTTCGGAAGAGATGGAATACACCACACTACCAAAGATCTTGAAAAAGCTGGAAGGAAGATTTTACGATCTTGAGGAAGGAAAGAAAGCACCTACAGGAGAAGAACATCACACCGAAACGGACTAAAACATGGAAAGGATTTTAAGCGTAGAAGAGAAGGTCGTTCTAATAGTTGAAGAGTTTCTTGAAAACATAGAAAATAAAGAGCCCTTTGCCTATCATCTGGAAGACTATCGTTTTAGGCTAAGATCTAAATTACTTGAACTGCTAACCCAATTTACTGACAGCAAGTCTGCCAACGCAAGCTTTGACAGTGCATTGGAGGGCATACTGGTTTGTGTGGAAAAACGTCTGAACAGTGTAGACTTTGAGAACGAAAAAGAGCTTAGAAGGTTCTTAGAGGCTGTGGAAAAAACCAACGAACTGCTTAAAGAATTTTTAGAAGGAGACAGGGTAAAAGACAAGTCTGTGTTATCCAAAGTTTCCGGAAAGTTGGGAATGCTGGCGGAGGAGTTGAGGTTGGAAATTAACAAAAGGTTTGGAGGATTGCTAAAGAGAATTAAAAGATTCTTCAGAAAGTAGGATCTACCTTTTGAGTTGGGACAGTTCCCTTGCGGAGGCGTAAAGCACTGCCTCGGCCACTAACTGATCATTAACCTTTGCAATACCCTTCATTTTGGAAAGGCTCTTTTTTAGAGAAACTACTTCTAAATCAAGCACAAGCTGATCTCCTGGATACACAGGTCGTTTAAACCTTGCTTCATCTATGCCAGCAAAAACCACAGCGTATTTTCCTATTTCCAAGTCCAAAGACTTAATCATCAGTATTCCTCCCACCTGCGCCAGCGCTTCAAGAATATATACGCCGGGCATTAAGGGAAAGCCGGGAAAGTGTCCCTGAAAGTAAGGCTCGTTGATGGATACGTTTTTTAAACCCACTATTCTCTTTCCAAGCTCAAGCTCAATGATTTTGTCCACCAACAGCAGTGGATAGCGATGAGGAAGTATTTGCATTATCTCGTCTATTTCCATCACTTTTTTATCCTTTTCCGCCATCCTTTAAAATTATAATGGTGAAATTTTTAGAGCTTGCACAGTTTTTTGAAAGACTTGAGGGAACTACCAGCAGGCTGGAAATGTCCCAAATACTCTACGAACTTTTTTCTAAGGCAGACAAAGAAGAAATAGATAAAGTGGTCTATTTGACTATGGGAGAACTCGTGCCTTCCTTCAGGGGTTTAGAGTTTGGCGTGTCCGAAAAGTTGGTAATGGAAGCTTTGTCCAAGGCTTGCGGTTTGAAGCTGAGCAGTATCCAAAAGCTTTACAAAGACTTGGGAGATGTGGGAAAAGTAGCTTTGGAGGTGTTAAAAAGGGAAGGGAAGGGTTTGAGTGTTTCTCAGGTTTATGAAGAGTTGTATAGTATAGCAAGGGCTAAGGGAACCTTAGACAAGGTTATGCTGCTTATCAACCTACTAAGGGCTTTATCTTCCGTAGAGGCAAAGTTTGTGGTAAGAATCATAGTTGGGAACCTTCGCTTGGGTGTGGGAGAGGCTACGATCATAGAAGCCCTGGCTCTTCTGTTAGGCAGAAGGGAATATAAACAGATGGTAGAAAGAGCTTACAATCTTTGTTCTGATCTTGGCTTGGTAGCAAAAACTCTTGCGCAGAAAGGTCTACAAGGTTTGGCAGAATTTAAGATACAGCCCGGTTATCCTATACGCATGGCTTTGGCAGAAAGGGTAGCAAGTGCAGAAGAGTTAATAAGAAGGTTGGGCAAATGCGCCGTTGAGGCAAAATACGATGGCTTTAGACTCCAAATTCACAAAAAGGGTGAGGAAGTTTATATATACTCAAGAAACTTAGAGCCTATGACTGAAATGCTCCCTGAAATAAAGCAAGCCATCACAAAGATTGACGCTGATGAGTTGATCATAGAAGGAGAAGCATTGGCTGTAAATGAACAAACGGGAGAGTTCTATCCCTTTCAGATAACCATACAGAGGAAGAGAAAATACAACATTTACGAATACTCAAAGGAGTATCCGCTAAAACTCTTTTGCTTTGACCTTTTGTATTTGAATGGAGAAGATTACACCACTAAGGCGTTCATAGACAGAAGGAAAAAGTTGGAAGACCTAATAACTTTTAGAAACACCCTTGAGCTTTCAGAGTTAAGAATAGTCCAATCTGCAAAGGAGGTGGAGGAGTTTTTTGAAGATGCTATTCTTAGAGGCTTAGAGGGAATTATGGGAAAAAGGCTTGATGCGCCATACACCGCAGGCTCAAGAAACTTCAACTGGGTAAAGCTAAAGAGAAGCTATAAGGGACAACTTGCGGACACCGTAGATGTGGTCATAGTGGGCTATTTCTACGGAAGGGGAGCAAGGGCAGAACTGGGCATAGGAGCACTGCTAACCGCAGTGTATGATCCTTCTTCCGATACGTTTAAGACCGTTAGCAAAGTGGGTTCGGGCTTTTCAGAAGAAGAGTGGATAAGTCTAAAAAAGATGTTGGATGAGATTAAGCTTGATCACAAACACGCAAGGGTTGATTCTTTGATAACGCCCGATGTATGGGTGGAACCAAAATACGTGATAACCGTATCCGCAGATGAAATAACCCGCTCGCCTTTGCACACCGCAGGAAAGACAGGGGATGAACCCGGATACGCCTTGAGATTTCCAAGGGCTGTTGGTTTTGTAAGGTTAGACAAAAGGCCAGAGGACGCCAATACTGTAGAGGAGATCCTAAGGATGTATCAGATTCAGAAAAGGATAAGTGTAGAATGAATGGCGGCGGGAGGACTCGAACCTCCGACCTGAGACTTATGAGATCTCCGCTCTAACCAGCTGAGCTACGCCGCCTATGATTTATTATTATACTATGCAAGTTGTGATAGTGGGCAATGGTCCTGCAGCAGCCTCCGCTATTGAAGCCTTTAGGCAGGTGGATAAAGAGTCAGACATAATAGTCCTTTCGGACGAGCCTTACCCAACTTACGCACCAAACTGTATGGAGAACGTAATTAGGGGGGACATTTCGGATCAAGCACTGTTTTACAAAGGGGGATATGAGTTTTATGAGCGCATGAGGGTAGATTTCAGACCAAACAAAGAGGTGGTAGGCATAGACAACAAAAGAAAGGTGGTTATAGTCAAAGGTGGGGAGGAGATAGCTTACGATAAGTGTCTTTTGGCTGCGGGTGCTAGTGCTTTTATTCCACCCATACCCGG
>CAZZKD010000125.1:0-1770 GCA_964655095.1 uncultured Thermocrinis sp. | reverse complement strand
TGCATAAAACCCCAAACCCCTGCACCGAATAGATTCCCAAAGGCTTGGGCAAAGGCCCAGAAGAGGGCAGGTCTGTTAACAGTTTGCAGTTTATGGACTCCAGCGTCATAGACTGCATGAACGACCATGGCAACCAACGGTAGTGGTTCTAAGGATGAGAAAAAGCCACCTATACCAAGCCAGTATTCTGGTGTTCCTATCCAGTAGTAGTGGTGTCCAAGACCTAATATTCCCGTGCCAAATACAAGCATAACTTCTACATAAAGCCAAGCTTCTATTATCTTTCTAGGTGTTCCTAAAAGATGCATCAATAACCATCCCATAAGGACGCCCACTAACACCTCCCAAGTTGCTTCCACCCAAAGGTGGACTACCCACCACCACCAGAACTGGTCTACTGTAATGTTTGGAGTAAAGAACATTCCAGCAAGGTAAAGGCCAAAAAGTGCGGCAAGGTCTACTATTAGAACCCCAAGGATACCAGTGATCTTTTTGCTGGCCAAGGTTGTTGCTATAACATTGTAAGCAACGGTTAAAGCCACAGCTACGATGCCTATGTCAGCCCATCTGGGTGCCTCTATGTATTCCCTCCCCTCTGTTATGAACCAAAGGGTAAGCATCTCTCCACTACCGAACTGCTTCAGTAAATACACAAGAACCACTATAACAACAGCTCCCACAAAGGCAAAGTAGGCGAGCTTTCCGAGTCTTATTCCCACAACCTCCCTACCTGTTTCCACCGGCAGAAACCAGTATATTCCACCTATAAATCCCATCAAAAGCCAAACAACCATGGCGTTTATATGAAGCATCCTGTTGGTCATAAAGTTCAACACACCATACAGAAAATCTGGGTTTATAAACTGATAGGCAGCTATAAGACCAAAGAGCACCTGTGCTCCAAAAAGCAGTATTGCAGTCCAAAAATACCAAAGAGCTAACTTTTGGGACTCATATAACCTTTCCATGGTTAAACCTCCTCATTGATTTGCTTGAGATACTTTAACTTCTGGAAAGTTGGCTGGGAAGCCGTTGGTGTCTATTGCAGACATCCACTTTAGGTATGCCACCACCGCAACCGCCTCCTCTTCCGTAAGCTTTAAGTTTGGCATCCTTCTTACCCACGTAGGATACTTATCTGGATTCATAAGAAATATCTTCATTGCATCTTCTTTTGATCTGGCACCTGTTACAGGCACAAGCTGTTTTTCCCATTTGGGATCAAGCCATGACTTCGTTAGATCTGGTGCGTAATAAGCTCCGTTTCCCAAAAGGGTGTGACAGTCCATACAGTTCCTGCTTTGGATTACCAACTTACCTTTGGTTATCAACTTTTCCGCTTCCTCAGGACTCCAAACCTTTCCGAACAGCCCCACTTCCTTTCCGAAAACAGGTTCCATAGCCATTCTTTCAGCGTTGTAAACATAACCTATCTCCTTATTGATCACCGAAGGATGGGGGACTCTCTTACTACCTACACTCACCTTTCTCACCGTATCCACAGATAGGAGAATAAGGGCTATAACCATAACACTACTCGTTATAGTTGCCGCCACCTTCCAGAAACTCGGCTCAAGCCAATGCCTACCACGCGCCAGAATAAGACTAACAACGATGGACACAAACAAGGTAGCTATAACTACCTCCAACCACCCTATACCCATGGCATCACCTCCTTGTAATTAATTACTTACATACTTTAAAATTTGTAATACTATTAACACATTGTCAAGAGATATCGCAAGGATCTGCTTTTAGAAAAGCTTAAAA
>CAZZKD010000124.1:0-1799 GCA_964655095.1 uncultured Thermocrinis sp. | reverse complement strand
ATCGTGTTTTTTTAAGAATTCTACAGATGACTCTACATAGTCCTTCTCCCAAAGGTCGTCGTAGTCTAAAAAGAACAAATACTCACCTTTAGAAAGCTCCACTCCTTTGTTTCTTGAGTATGCCCTTTCCATATTCTTTTCGTTTCTGTAATAGATAACTGGATAGCTTTTTACCACCTGAGGCGTGCGGTCTGTGCTTGCATCATCTACTACGATTATTTCCTTGTAGGGATAGGTCTGAGATAAAGCGCTTTCTATGGCGTGGTTTATATACCTCTCTCCATTATAGACGGGGATTATGATAGAAGCAAGATCATTTTTCAATTATTGTTTCCTCAACCTTTATACCAAAGTGTCTTCCTGCCTCCTCCACATATCCCAAAACTTCATCCCCTTCCTTAAGCTCCGCCACAGATATAGGATTTCCGTCTGGCTTGGTAAGTCTTATAGTTTCTGCATTCTGAAGCACTGCACTCACTTTTTTGTTTTCCCATCTACCCTCAACCAAAAGCATAGGCCTTCTTTCCACCTTAGCCCTTCCTACATAAACTACCCTTCCCCTTCCTTTGTGATCATATACCATAACCTCGTCCCCAGCTTTTAGTTCGCAAAGATACTTTGTTTTGTTGTTGGGGGTTCTTATGTACATATGCACCGCTCCTGCATTTACTCTAAATGGTCTTGAAGCTACGTAAGGGTTCTCTTCTGTTTCTGCATGCACCAAAAACATACCTCCAGAAGAGTTTCCTACCAGCATACCTTCTCCCCTGTTTAACATGGAAGTGGTATCAACACAGACCCTGTCTCCCAAACCTAAGGGAAGGATCTTTGATATCCTAACCACCACAAGCGGAAGGTTTTCTTCCTCTTCCTCCAGAACCTTTCCAACCTTCTTTATGGTGTTTATGTCCTTACTCTTTAGAACTATACCTTTTACCCCCTTTTCTAATATTTTTATGGCTGTTTTTGCTTCCTCCTCACTTTTTACCACTGCGTATAACTCTTCCCTTTGGGCTATAAGATTTTCCAAAGGTATGATGGTCCAGTCGGTAGTTTCTACCACTACCTTTACGTTGGGCGGGTATTTTGCCGCTCTATCCTCGTCTTCTTTCTTTTCTATGAGCACATACTCAAAGTCTTTCCCCTGTTTTAGAACTAAGACTTTGCCAAGCTTTTTTACTTCTTCTTCTTTGTCCTGATCGTTTATCACTATAGCCTTTGCTCCTGCTTCTATAGCACTTGCTATGAGCTTTCTGTCGTATTCCTCTACCCAATACCAGAATTCTTTCATAAAAAGGAAATTATAAAACATAAAGATTTTTCTTGACCAAATTGTAAGACACCCTTAACTTTTTCTTTATGGAAACTCAGTATTCACAAGAAGAGCTAAAAAAGATGCTCCTACTGATCCTGCCAGAAGTTCTGTCTGAATACTTTCAGGAGAAAGAAAAGGAAATAAAAGCTATACCTTTGCTTGAGAGACTTATAAGACTTGAAGAGGAGCTAAAAGCTTTGAGAGTTATAGAAGAGAATAGGTTCTCCACCACACTAAGAGAAATGGATAAAAGGTTTGAGGCAGTAAGCCAGAGGTTTGAAGCTTCGGAGCGAGAAATGCAGGCAAGGTTTGAAGCCTTGCAAAAGGACATGGACAGAAAGTTTGAAATAATGAACCAGAGGTTTGAAGCTTTGGAGCGAGAAATGCAGGCAAGGTTTGAAGCCTTGCAAAAGGACATGGACCGAAAGTTTGAAATAATGAACCAGAGGTTTGAAGCTTTGGAGCGAGAAAAGCAGGGCAGGCT
>CAZZKD010000123.1:0-2075 GCA_964655095.1 uncultured Thermocrinis sp. | reverse complement strand
TCACCACTGTAATACTCAGTAACCCTGAAAGTTAAAACACCGTACACTTTGTAAAAAGAAGAAAAATCTGGAAAAACTATTCCTGCGGTCCTGCAATTAGGATCAGGACCTAAACTATATTTTCCGAGCAAGCATTCCTTTATTTCCTGGGATACGACAGGGATGGGGATAGAAAGAGTTTGTCCTGGGTCTACTGTATAGATACCTGTAGGTTGAATAACTCTATTAAAAC
This sequence comes from uncultured Thermocrinis sp., assembly GCA_964655095.1. Taxonomy (GTDB): domain Bacteria; phylum Aquificota; class Aquificia; order Aquificales; family Aquificaceae; genus Thermocrinis. The sequence continues at coordinate 1,843 of CAZZKD010000123.1, read as the reverse complement.
AATCATCCAAGTTTCCAACCACTGGGACATAGCTCAGCTGAAAGCTATCAACCTTTACTTGATACGGTCCTGGCACATTAGGGGGCTTGGGTAATTTTTCTATGGATCTTATTATAAGGTTTTGGGTTTCAGCAGCGGGAATAGTTCCGGTGCATACGTCGTTATCCAAAGCATAATTGATTAGGTCCACTTCTATAATTCCGTGTTCAACTTGCACATCCACACACACAGTGGAAAAGCAATCCGATGCAGGAACGTCTCCCCCACCACAGTTCATAGCCAGCGCCACAAAAAACAAAAATAACTTCCCAAAGTAACTGCGCATAAACATACCCCCCTTGGGGTATTATAACACGCTTACCTTTGTATAGTTTATCGGTTCCGAATAGGAAGATAAAACAAAAAGCAAAGCTGGTTTTATTCCAAAGTAAAAGTTTTTGAGCTTGAAAGAATAAAGAAAACCTACGTATATATTCCTACCCTCTTCAATCGGTAATTGTAGATTGCACCCTTGGTAGTAACTTTTTGACTTATCTGTAATGTGTAGGACCAAAAAGTTTTCGTAAGGAGAGAGAACCCTGACATTGGCTCTATCTTTGTAAGTTAAGAATACCTTTCGGTGAAAAGAAATCAGATTTAAACCAGATGTAATGGCGTCCAAAAGTTCAGTGGCTGAATTTACAGGCTTATTGGTTATCAAGAAATTTCTCATAAGATAAAAAGACTGAGAATAAGAGGGGAAAAGAATTCTTTTGCCTACTTCCCTTATGTAGATCTTGGTGTGGTGGTCCAGTCCTCCCAAGATGGGATTGTTCCAGCCTTCTTGGATGTATCTTACAGCATAGCTTTCTACATTTATAACCTTCTTTAAAAGTTCAAGGGACTTCTCTTTGATAAAGGGATACAGAAGCATCACCGCAGGCAGGAAGAAAAACAGCTTCTTTTTGTCTTCAAGAAGGGCGTCTTTTAGGTCTATTATTTCCAAAAAATAACCTTCTTTGTTAAGTTTCCACCTGTATTTTTCCTTAAAGGGATGGGCTATGATTCTGAGCTTATCAATTTCTAAGAGATCTCCCAATATGCCATCTTTACTGTTTATTTTTCTCTCCACTCCAGCAACGGTTTTGTTGTTGCAAAAATGTTTGAAGTTGTCATTGTCATGATCTGTTATAAGGGCAAAGTCTATATTTTCCTTTTCCATGGCAGAAAAAACATCTTCCGGTTTTCCCAAAGAATCGTAGGAAAACTGGGTGTGAATGTGAGCTTGGTAGGAATACACAAAAAGGTTGGGAATTTTATCAGGCAGGTCATTTACATGTTTAGCCTTTATCCATCTAAAAGGAAAAAGAAAAACTGCCAGAATGTAAAGCACAGAGACAAGGATAAGTAAAAGAACAAACTCTATCACAGCTTCATCTTTTCTTTAACTTCCTCTAAGGTTTGTCTTGCGATCTGCCTAGCTCTTTGGGAACCTTCCATAAACACTTCCTTAATATCTTTAATGGATTTTTCCACTTCCAGTCTTTTCTCCCTTATGGGTTCCAAAAAGCTTTCCAAACTTTCAAACATGATCTTTTTACAATCCACACAGCCTAAGGTTCCGCTCATGCAATCAACCTCTATCTGCTGTGTCGTCTCGCTACTGGTAAATAGGCGATGGTAAAAGAAAACTGGGCATATGTGAGGTCTTCCTGGATCCCCCTTTCTGAGCTTTTGGGGATCTGTGAAAAACTTCATAACCTTCTGCCTGACCTCTTCTTTTCCATCTGCAAAAAATATGGCGTTGTTGTAAGACTTACTCATCTTTCTTCCGTCTGTTCCCAAAAGCCTTGGAGTTTCTGTT